>JAUNBN010000048.1 GCA_030527085.1 Oscillospiraceae bacterium | reverse complement strand
CGCTCGAAGATGCTCATGAGCATGGTGTTGGCTATGCCTATAGCGGCTACTATGAGCGAGACGCTGCCTATGCCCGCGAGGACGTACTGTATCATGCGGGACTGCTGCTGCATGGACTGAAGATATTCCATGTCGCTCGAGGCCTGGTAGCCCATGTCCGAAATGGCCTGCTGCACGGCGGAGACGTTGTCCACCTCGTCCACCAGCACATAGGCGGTATTATAGCTCATCGGCCATACGGCCTTGCCCTTCGAATCTGTCTGCTGGCCGGGCCAGGGGTTCTTTTTGAACAGCTTTTGAAAGAGGTTTTCGACCGCCTCCAAATCCGCGTAGATGTTGTAGTCGTATTCCGACCAGGAGCTGTCGTCCGCCGTGCCCACGACGGCCGAGGTCTCCATAAGGTATTTCTTCGGAGCAGTCCCCTGCCCGCTCTGGGCGCTGTAGTAGGCGTTCATATCAAAAACCACAAAGACGGGCGTTTCGTACATATCAACGGGCGGCTCGCCCTCGCCGTAGTAGTAGTTGTTGGAACCCGGGTCGTAGAAGTTGTACCCGCTGCGACTTCCTACTATGAAGCTGAGCGCAGCTCCCCTCTCGGGCAGCGCTCCCTTTATAACGGGCAGCTTGCTGGCCAAAAGCATCTCGTAGCTCATGGCCATGACGTTGAGATAGCCCTCGTACTTGCCCGCGCGTGCAAGGGCGCTGAACTCGTAGACCGGTGAGGCGCAGACTACATGCTCGAGCGCCGCGAAGCTTTCTATTGCGGTTTTGTCGAGCTTAGCCTCCTCCGAGGAGGAACTCTCCCCGCCCATATAGCCGCCGTAGCTGTAGACGCTGATTCTCGTCAGCGTGGCGCTGTTTTCCAGCTGCTCCATATAAGAGGCGTTGAGGCCTATGCCCAGCGACATCATGACGACGATAGAGGCAGTGCCTATCATAACGCCCAGCAGCGTCAGAACAGAGCGCAGCTTCCTGCGCCAGAGGCTCTGTACGGAGAATTCTAAGAGTTCAAGCCATTTCATCCGCGCTTTTGCTCCGTCTTGGCCCTCTCATCCCGGCCGCTGAGCCTGCGCTCGAGCTTTTTCGCCTCGGCGCGGTCGCGCTCGGCGGCAGCTTTTTTCTTTCTGTTCTTAATTATTATCAGCGCCGCGACTCCGGCGGCAATAAGCCCCAGAATTACCCAGAGCCACCAGAGCGAGCCGCCCTGCTCCTCGGTAGTCGGCTCCATCGGGAAGTCCTGAATGATTTCCTCGCGAGCCATAATGTTTATTTCGGCCGTCTCGCTGTGCGAATAGCTCTGGCCCTTTTCGTCCTCGTAGCTCACCTTCATCGTGAGAGTGGAGCTGCCTATGTCCTGCGGGCTTATGTAGAGGTCTATTGTTCCGGTGCCGCCGGAATCTATATTGCCGAGATACTGCTCCTGCTTCACCGTGAGATTCTGCGAGTCGCTGACTTCGACGTTCACGTTGTAGAGCTTGGATTTCCCCGTGTTGTTCACGGCGGACATAAGGTTGAAGTCCTGCCCGAGATAAATCTCGCTCGGTACTATCTGAAGCGCCTGAAAATTCGCCTTGGGCACCTGCTCAACGGGTATGGCTATCTGCTCGGTGTCTGTTACGGGCTGATTGTCTTTAGTGTTGGGCGCGTCGTAGTTTAGCGCGAGGGAGACGTTGTAGGAGCTGGGCGCGGCGTCCGCCTTGGCGAAGAGCTTTATGCTGGAGGTGTGGGAGGCTCCGGGAGATAGCGAGGCGATGAAGAGCGTGGAGGAACCCGAGACGGGGTTGAAGGTGCCGTCCGTCGAGAGCGAGGCCTTGAGGTTCTCGACATAGCCGCTCGAGGAGGTGTTCTTAAAGGTGATGCTTAAGGTGAACTCCTCGCCCGCTATGACCTGCGAGGGGTTGGTCGAAAAGCCGGAGACTATGACCTTGGGTATATGCGTTGAAACCTCCTCGGCGGGCTTTTCGATTACGAGGACGCGGAAAGAAACGCTTTTAACGTCTTCTATCGCGGCGGCAGAACCGGGACCGTCCGGATCATAGGAAAAAGAAATCTCAACGGGAATATCGTAAAACTGTGATTTCGCGTCCCCGCGCACGCGAAAATTCGAGGCGCCGTTAAAGCCGTAGCTGAAGCTGTGACCATTATCTACCGGGGATGAGCTTGAAAAGTCCTCGTAGTAGTTCTGCCTCTCGGGGTCGAAGGGAAAGCTCGCCAGATCCCCGCTGGCAATCATTTCAACGGATTTTATTGTCACAACTTCGCCGGAAACATTTTTTATGACCAGCGGCTCCGCGTTCCAGTGCTGCCCCGCCTCGAGGTGAGGCGTGTCGGCGGTGTGGCCGACTGTTTCGACAATAAAGAAAGTAGCGTCCGCGGTAGCGTCGGCGGCCGGTACTAAAAAGCACAGCGCAGAAAACAAAAGAGCTATTCCCGAAATAAGCTTTTTCATCATATATCCCTTTTCTGCTTTTATCTGTATCTGTCCGAAAGCTGTCCGTCCAGCAGGTAGATTATCCTGTCCGCGCGCTTCGCGAGCTCTAAATCGTGGGTCACCATTACAACGGTGAGGCTGCGCGAATCTACCAGCGAGCGGATAAGGCCGATTACCTCCTCGCCGTTCTGGCTGTCGAGGTTGCCGGTGGGCTCGTCGGCAAAGATTATCTCCGGGTCGCTCACCAGCGCCCTGGCGACTCCGACGCGCTGCTGCTGCCCTCCGGACATCTGCAGCGGTTTGTGCCGCGCGTGGTCGCCCAGCCCCACGACCTCGAGCATATCGAGGGCTTTTTCGGTGCGCAGCGCCTTACTCTCGCCTTTGAAAGTGAGCGGCAGGGCGACATTCTCCGCCGCCGTCATTGTACCTATGAGATTAAAGGACTGAAAGACGAAGCCGACGTTTTCGCGCCTGAAGCGTACCAGCTCGTTTTCGGCCATATCGTCTATGCGCTGGCCGCATTCGTATATCTCACCCGCCGTCAGCGGCTCCAGCCCCGCGAGGACGTTCAAAAGAGTGGATTTCCCCGAGCCGCTGGGCCCGGTTATAGCCACGAACTCCCCGCGCTCGACCATAAGCGACACGCCCGCGAGAGCGTGCACGACGTTTTCCCCGACGCGGTATATCTTATGTATACTATCCGCCACGATTATCGCGGACATCGTTTTCCTCCCGGGATTGCTATACCTTTAAGCGCCTGACTCGGCGCAGGTTCTATGATACACCTTAAAGCACTATAAAGCAATCAGCGCGGTGTTTCCCCGCCGTGAAGGTTAAGTGCGATAGCGGCTTTCTGCCTCTCTATGGCGACGCTCTGTTTGTTATAAAGTAGCGCTGATAATGAGAACTGTTGCTTAAAAAATGCGCCCTATCCCTTCTTAAGCGCAGTCCGCGGTTATTCGCAAAAGCTTGCCACAAAGAAAAAGACCGCTCCGAAACGGGGTGGCCTTTGCACTATTCTGAATTTTATTCTTCGGCGTTTTGCTCTTCTGCGGGCTCTTCGGGCTTCTCGCCCTTGGGCGGCTTTTTGCCGTCGGGAGGGGGCGGGCGGTGCCCGTGACCGCCGGGGCCGCCGGGGCCCTCCTTCATATGCGCCTTCATCTCAGTGTACTCCTCAAGCGTAAAGCCGGAGACCTTTTTGCTGGCGAGCTTGTACTCGTCCTCCACGCTCTCGCATTTCATCATAGCCTCGTGCAGCTCGGAATCCTCGCGCATCATATCCAGAAACTCTTTGAGCTTCTCGTTCATCTTCGGTTTTTCAGACATCGGCAATCTCTCCTTTGTTTTTTTCACTCTATTCCCTTGAGCTTAAACAAAGCTTAAAGAAAGCGGCTGCGAAAAAAGGGATGACCCCGATTGCGTGCTTTTTTCACTGCGTTCCCCCCGCCTTTGGTCCGCTCGGTTTCGACCTAAGCTCGCCCCTCTCGAGAAAAAGACCCGAAGTGCGCGTTTGGAATGCAATTTGACTCAAAAGCCGCCGCCAGACTTCGCGCAAAGCCGCGCGGCCGCGGCGTTAAGGTAATCTTGCCGCTTAAACTAATATGCGCGTGAAGGGGGTAATAGAGATGAACGCAGCCCGCCGCGCTGTACTGCTCGCCTGCCTTACAATTCTTCTCTGCCGCCTTGGTTCTCCTTGCACCCTCGCCGCCGAAGCGAACCTCGTTTTCGAGGAAGATGGCGGGATTTATCAATTCAGCGACAGCCGTGTTACGAGCGAAAAGACCGGCCCTCTGAGCACGGCGGTGCTGAGGCTGGTCTCGCCTTATGACGACAGCCCTCACCTCTGCTACGGCTGCGACGCGGAGACCTTCGTCTTTTCCGCCTCGGCCTACACAGCTGCGCCTCTTGAAAACTGCCCGCTGCTCACAAAAGAAACTGCGGCCAGAATTCGCGCTGTTGTACACTCAGCCTATCCCTTTATATCTCTTGAGGAGCTCGCGCAGCGGGCGGCTGCGGCTTTAAACAGGGATATGAGCTCTCTCACCGAGGGTGACGCAATTGCCGCGGCGCAGGCGGCAATATGGTGTTTAAGCAATCCCCATGAGGACGGCGAGCCTGCCTTTGAGTACGCGGACAGCAAAAACGCCCGCGGCAAATTTGCTCATGACCCTCTTCGCGCCGAAACAGTAAATGCCCTGCGCGATTACTATCTCTCGCTGGAGAGCAAGGGAGCAGCGGGGTCTGACGGAGCCGGGACTGTCGCGCGGCTTGCGCCCCTCGCCGGAGCTCTGTCCTATCCGCTGTGCTTAAGGGAACTCAGCGCTTCTTTTGCCGCCGGACAAGAAGCGGAAGCTCTGTTCGGTATTAAGCTTTACAGCGCAGGAGACCGCAAGAGCTCTCAGTATTTGGTCGGAGCTCCCAAAGCCGAAAGTGTAATTGAAGCAAGCTAGGGAGCGGCTAAAGAGCGTGTAACCCGCTGTTCTTCCCCAATTCCACGCAGCGGGACACACCCGCAAGCTGGAAGTCCTTGCACGCTTGTGGCGGCGCTTTATAGACAGAGCGGCTCAAAGCGGTGAAAAGCTTGCGCATTAATAGGAGGAAAATATGAAGCTTATTAAAAACACCCATCTGGGCACGGCTGCCCGCAGGTTTCGGCACGCGCGCCGAATGCGTCTGCCTCTGAAACCGAGGCTTAACAGGCTCCGCGTTAGACCGGCAAAAAGACTTTATATGCCTGCGCGAAGATTATTTGAAAGCCGCGCCTCGCTCAGGAGGGTGGCCTCACCGCAAAGAAAAGTAGTAAGGGCAAAGGAGCTGGGAGGGCTTATCTCGTGAAAAGAAAAAGCCGCCCGCACGGCGGTCTGAAAACATATTCAAAAAACAGTGAAAAAAGCGCGCAAGCGGAGCGCTCGCAAGGCAATTTTGCTTTTTTAAGCGAGCACAAGCTTTTGACAGTTTTTACAGTTCTCCTGCTCGTCCTCGCGCTCGCGGCGGCAGGAACGCCGAAACCGCAGGACGGCGAGAGCGCTCTGCCCGTACTCGAGGCACGGCAGGTTGCAATAAATCTTGCCTACGACCCTCCGGAAAAACTCACCTCTCTTCAAGGAGTGAATCCCGAGGCCGTGGCCTGGCTGAGCGCTCCGCTTTTAGGGCTGGACGAGCCCCTTATGCAGGCCGGCGACAACGAGAAATACCTCGAAACCGGCCCCGAGGGCGAGCGCTCGCGGGACGGCAGCTTGTTTTTGGACTTTGAATGCGAGAGCGATTTCAGCGGCAGACACCTTATAATCTACGGACACAGCTTCAGAAACGGCGGCAAGTTTGCCCCTCTCTCCTCGCTTGCAAACGAGGATGGCTTCAGGAATTTCTCCCGCGACATAACGATCTATACGCCCGAGCGCGCCATACCCCTTTTAATTGTAGGCCTTGATACCGCGCCGGCCGAATCCTCGCGCCGCAGAACGGTTTTCTTTTCCAGCGAAGATTTTTTAAGCTATGCCGAGGGCTTGCTCGCCTCCTGCGACCTTGTTCGAGAGAGCGGAGAATACAAGCGGCTCTATTCCTTTATAACCTGCAATTATGAGGACGAGGACTTCAGGCTCTACGTCTACGCGGTTGAGGCATAAGCCCTTATTTCAGCTCGCTGCGCCGTCTCGAGACGGCGCAGGGCACGCCGCTGGGGTTTACATGTACCATGCAGTGCTTTACGCTCGCAAACTCGCGCTCTAACGCGGCATGGACGCGCTCGGCAATGGAGTGCGCCTCCTGCAGGCTGAGCGAGGCGTTCACGCCTATTTCTATATCGACATACATCTTGGAGCCGAAGAGCCTTGTCTGGAAGAAATCCAGGCTCATTACGCCCTCCTGCGAGAGCACGAGCTCACGCATATGCCCGGCGGTTTCCTCGTCGCAGGAGCGGTCTACCAGCTTGTTCACCGCGTCCTTAAAAACGTCCGCTGCGGCCTTGACAATAAAGACGCAGATAATAAGGCTCGCCAGGCTGTCGGCAATGGGGTAGCCCATGCGCGCGCCGAGTATGCCCGCGAAGGCGCCTATCGAGGAAAGCGCGTCAGAGCGGTGGTGCCAGGCGTCCGCCATAAGCGCGCCGGAGCTAAGCTTCTTTGCCGCCGCGCGGGTGTACCAGAACATCCACTCCTTAACGGCTATTGAAACCAGCGCGGCTATTAGCGCTAAAGTACCGGGAACCTCCAGCCGGGCCGTGTTCTGCGAGAATATGGCTCTTACCCCGCTCACGCCTATTCCCAGGCCGGTTGCGAAAAGCACGGCGGCTAGGATGATGGCCGCGACGCACTCGAGCCTCTCGTGGCCGTAGGGGTGCTCCCGGTCGGCTTGCTTTCCCGCGGCCTTGATACCTATCATTACAACTATTGTACTGAAAACGTCCGAGGCCGAGTGTACCGCGTCCGAGACCATTGCTGCGGAGTTCGCAATAAGCCCCGCCGCGAGCTTACCCGCCGAAAGCACGATGTTTATCACCATACTGACGAGCGAGACGCGCATGGCAAGCTGTTCGCCCTTTTGGGCAGGCTCCTCTCCCCCTTCACGGGGCGCGCACTCGCTCTCCGTTTCGGCTTCCCGGGGCAAATCGCCAAGCTCAAAGCCAGCCGCGCTTTCATCGAACGCCGAATCGGGCTCGCCTGTTTTTGGTTTTCTGTCTTTGCGGCTCTCCGGCATTATCGCAATACCTCCGAATTATATTTCTCGGGATAATAACAGGGGCTTTATAGGGAGTGGCTTATCAGCGTGTATAATGCTGTATTTCCCCCGCCTTCGGCGGGGGAAATACAGCGAAAACTCCACGCGACGCGACGCTCCCGCTTTATACCCTGCTTACTAAACTCTCTTTTTGGTTCCTCTCCCGCAAAAGGGCCTCTCAACATTATATTTCGCGGGTCTTAAATTGTGTTTCTGGCCGCTTGAGGCCGGCTGGAAGCTTTGTAAAGCTTAGGGTGCAAAACAGCACGAAAAGCGGCAGGAAGAGCACTATATATCTCGGAGAGGTCTCAAAGAGCATGAAGAAAGCCGCCTGTCCGAGAAGCGAGAGTTTAAGCGCGAGCAGCGCGGTCTCAAGCCCTCCTTCTTCATTTCTCTTTCGGAAAACAGAAGCGGCGCACAGCAGCATTACCAGAGCCCAGAGGCCGTCGCTTATATCGCAGTAGGTCTGATAGGCCGAGCCGCCCCTGAAATAGAACTCCGCCAACGGGTCGAAAAGCGGCGCGTTCGCTTCGCTTCGGTAAAAGGATTGGCTGTCCCCGCCGAAAAAGGCGAGATTGCCCTGCATATATGTATTTCTCATCTTTAAAAGCAGAAATTCGACATAACGAAATGGGCCGAACCCCGCGAGGCGTTCCTTTATAACCGAAATATTATACTCTATCTTTTCGCGTTGAGTGAGCCTGAAAGAGGTCTCCATCTCGTCCTTCGCCGACCACTCTCCCAGGCTCTCGCCCTCTATATTCATACCCATCATGATAAAGTGAGTTACCGGCTTTGCTTCCTCTTCGGCCATGCGCTCGTCATACACTCCCTCGAGCATTCCGGCGCGCACAGTTGGAAACACACAGAGCAGCAGCGCGGCGCACAAAATGGCGCAGGCGGAGCTTTTAAGGGCCGAACGAAGCCGGGGCTTGTCCTTTCGCCGCCATATCTCATACAGCGACGCGGCCGCGACCGCAGCCGCCGCAACAATATTTGTGGGTTTGATAAGATAGCCGTAGACCACAAGCGCGCCAAAAGCCGCCGACCAGAGAAGCCGCGAGCGGGCGCTCTCTTTTTCCTTAATTATAAGCCAAATCAAAAACAGGCCTATTCCCACGGGCAGGGAGAGCGAGTCCGAATAGACCCAAGATATCCAGGCGTTAAAGGCCACAAGAGGCAGGGCGAGAACCGCGCAGGGCAGGTAGCCGCGGGGGCCTGTAAGCCGTTTTACGCATTTGAAGAGCAAGATCAGCGAAATATCGGC
>JAUNBN010000047.1:7189-8417 GCA_030527085.1 Oscillospiraceae bacterium | reverse complement strand
GGCCGAAGTCGAGGTCGAAAAAGCCGTTGAGAAAGCCGAGGCAGAAGTTGAAGTAAAAGACGGAGATATCGAAGCGGAAGCCGAGGCGGAAGAGAAGCCTGAGCTTGAGGCAGAAGTCAATGCCGAAGAGGGCGAGGAGAAATCGCTGGCGGACATTTTCAGCAGCGCAATAGCCGAAGAAGCCGAAGAAGAGCCGGAACCGGCGACTGAGACTGAGCCGCTGGTGGAAGATGCCGAGCCGCAGGCTTTTGAGGGTGAATCCGCGAAGCCCGATACGGACGAGACAAAGATGCCTCCTCGCGAGGAGGCCCCGGGCGAGGACGCGCCGATATTCGAGCCTTTCGACATGGATTTCACCGTCGATGAGGACGAAACCACCGGCAGCGCGAAGTCTGAAGCACTACCGCCAATCGAGGCCGAGACGCTTTTAGATGAAGTTGCGGACGGTTTTGATGATGAGACCGCAACCGAAGAAACAAGGCCGGATATGGACAGCGTTCCCGAAACCGTCGAGAATAAGGCGGACGCGGAGGGCTTCTTCTTCAGCGAAAACGAGCTGCCGCCTCTGCCCGAAAGCAGCGAAGCCGAGCCTGAGGCCGAGGCTGTTGTTGGGGAGCTTCCGGAATTGGAACCGCCTGCCGCAGCTCAGCCGGAAGAGACCGAAGAGAGCGCTGAAGTCGCTGACGCTGCCCCCGTGGCAGAGTCTGAGGAAGCCGAAGAAACCGAGGGCGAAGACCCCTTCGCCGAAATCGACATGCCCGAGCCCGAGGAGATAGCCGAGTCTGAAAGCGAGGCAGAGTCTGAGGAAGCCGAAGAAACCGAGGGTGAAGACCCCTTCGTCGAAATCGACATGCCCGAGCCCGAGGAGATAGCCGAGTCTGAAGCCGAGGAAGAGCCTGAGGCGGAGGACGAGGCGGAAAGCGAAGACCCCTTCGCCGAAATCGACATGCCCGAGCCTGAAGAAATAGCCGAGCCTGAAAGCGAGGAAGAGCCTGAGGAAGCCGAAGAAGCCGAGGGCGAGGACCCCTTTGCGAGCTTTGAGATGCCTGCGCCCGAGGAAATAGCCGAGCCTGAAGCTGAGGCAGAGCCCGAGACAGCTGACGAGGCCGAAAGTGAGGACCCCTTTGCGAGCTTTGAGATGCCTGCCCCAGAGGAGATAGCCGAGTCTGAAAGCGAGGCAGAGCCCGAGATAGCTGACGAGGCCGAAAGCGAGGACCCCTTCGCGAGC
>JAUNBN010000047.1:0-7089 GCA_030527085.1 Oscillospiraceae bacterium | reverse complement strand
TAGCTGACGAGGCCGAAAGCGAGGACCCCTTCGCGAGCTTTGAGATGCCCGCTCCAGAAGAGATAGCCGAGCCTGAAGCCGGGGAAGAACCCGAAACAGCGGACGAAGCCGAGGACGAAGACCCCTTCGCGAGCTTTGATATGCCCGCTCCTGAGACCATAGATGAGCCGGAAAATGCTGAGAGCGGCTTCGGGGATTTCGAGCTTGACGAGGAACTGGAGGGTTTCGGGGGCTTCTCGGAGGAGCGCGCTCTTGAGCTTGAGGATCCCGACGCGGCTTTGGCGGAGCCGGAGGGCTTCGAGCTGGAGGACGAGGAGGACGAGGAAAGCGGCGGCTTCGACGGCTTCGGCGCCTTCGACGACTTTGCGGCCGAGCCCGACGGCGAGGAGTTTGCGGTCGACGCGGACACGGTGCCGGGCAACCTCTTCGAGACGAACGCTTTAAGAATACCCCTAAGGCGCGAGGACTCGAGCGTAGAGGCCATAGCCGAAACTCTCGACCGCGAAATGCTCTCGCGCAGCTATAACGCGGAGATATACACGGACAACAACCTGGCCCCGGAGGGCGAAAAGCCCTATTTTACGGTCAGAGAGCTTGAGAGCGAATACTATCTCAGCCGCTCGGGAAGCGAGCCCGCCGAGATGCTGGAGCCTGTATCCTTTACTCTGGGTCAAGGCTGCTGCTGCGCGCTGGTGAGCGACATACCGCTCGCGGTCTACGCTCTGGCTCGGGATATAGCCGAATCCTACGATCGCGCGCCGGGCGAATATGTCAGCCTGACCAAGGGTAAGAAAGACGAGCTCGAGATAGTCTACCTCGGCGGGGATTCGATGCTCCTTGACGATATGAGCTGCAGGCAGTATCTGCTTATGGCACTTTGCGCCGAGGGCGGCGAGGCGGTCGAGCTTGAGGAGAAAGCCTCCGCGCTGCTCTCGCAGGTGGGTCTCGGGGAGATGGAGGACGAGGCGCTGGGCGACCTTTCGCACAACAAGCGAATGCTCGTGCTGACGCTCTGCGCCGCGGTCAACCCGAGGGTAGGGGCCCTTATAATCAACGACTCGAGCTTCGATATTGAGGGCGTTGAGGAGAACATAGCCAAGCGCGTGTTCGCCCTGCTTTCCGCAAACAAAAAGAGCGCTCTGCTCGCCTGCTGCTCGAAGTATCTCATAGGCACCGTGGCAAACCGGGTCATAGCTTTCCGCCGCGGCGAAAAGGTCTACGACGGCAGTTACTACGGCTTTATCGACAGCTTCTGTCTGGGAATAATGTCCTTCAACAGCTCAGACCCGGACGGCACGGTTGAGGAGATAAACGAAAGGTTCCATAAGGTCACCGCCCTTTGTAAGGGGCCGCTGGTCTATCTGGTCAAAGACGGCCCGGGCGAAATCGACCTGGACGCCATCCTCGCCCTTATTGAAAAGCACGGCGCCGACCGTTCATCCATAGTAATGGACGAGAAGACCTTCGACGTGGCGTGCAGGGAGGTTTTTGAGGAAGAATGAGCGAAAACAGCGCGCGTTATCTCAGAAAATACGAGTTTAAGAGGTTCAAGCTGGGTTTGCTGCGCTTCGGCATCTACGCGGGCGGAATCTTTCTGCTGACGCTGGCCTTGGCGCTCGTGGCGCGCGCCTCGCTGCTGCTCACCCTGCCCTCCTGCATGGGCGCTACGCCTGTGGGGGTCTGCTGCATCTGCGTGGCAGTAAGCTTGGCGGCCTGCGCGCTGAAGCTCATTATCGACCCGAAAATCTTACTGCTGGACACCCTGCGCAGCAACGCGCTGAACCTGCTCTGCAAGTTTGGCGCCGGCAAGACGGCGCTCGCTCTGGCGCGGCCCTTTGTAGCGCTCTGGGGGCATCTGCGGGTTTATTTCGCGGCCTTCGCCCTCAGCCTGGCTCTGGGTTTCGCGCTTTCGGACGGCAGCTCGCAGGCGGGCGTTCTCGATATTCTGCGGATCTTCGCGCTGGGTATCTTCAGTCTCCTGATACTTATAATGCCCGCGCTCTTTGTCGGCACTCTGCTGACAAACCGCGCGGCGGGCTCCCTGGCGGCGCTCGTGGGCGGGGCGCTGGTTCTCCTTTTGATGTACAACAGCGGCTTTTTCGCAGTTATTGACGAAGCCTCCCTTATAGCGGCGGTGCGAGGCATCACCGGTTTCAGCTTGAGCTCCGCTATCCTGATAGGTTTTGTGTTCCTGCTGTTTTTCGGAGGCGGCGCCTTCCTGCTCTGCTCGCGCAGGCTGAGCGATTACGACGAGGAGGAGCTTGACAGCGACGACCTCATAGGCCTCGGCGTAAGCAAGGATATAGCGGTCTACGAACTGGAGGACGACAAATTGAGCCTCATAATCTCCGGTCCGGAGATAAACGGCTTCGGCGACCGCCTGCCCGAATACACGGTTGAGGAAGACGGCAGCCTGCGCGTTATAGACTCGAGCGGCAAGCGCCGCAGCGCCAAGGAGCGCCCGGTAGAGCTAAAGGGCAAGGGAGGCAAGAGCGCCGCGAAGCGCAGGGCAAAAAGGGGAGAGGACGAGGAAGATTAACAATCCAGACTGATACTAAAAGCAACCCGCGCCGATGCAGCTTTCGCGTCAGCGCGGGTTTGAGTTTTGCGGCCCTTGCCTGGCGCGTCTGCAATAATGCAAGAACCCCGACCTAAGACAGCGGGTTTGACGATGTGCTCTCCCGTCGAAGGCGCAATGTGACTGTGAAGCTTTTTAGGGTATCTCCCCCCACCTTCAAAGGGGGGGGAGATCCCTAACTAAGTGACACTGTCCGAAGGCGTGGAATACGGGAGTGGCCTATAAGCGTGTAATGTGCTGTCTTTCCCCCGCCGGAGGCGGGGGAAAGACAGCGAAAAATCCACGCGGCGGGACACTCCCCGCGGGGCGATGTTCTTGATTTAAGATCCTTTTGATGATATAGTGCGCAGAGCGAATACAACAAAAGGCGGGTCTCTCATGCTTAGAATAATAACGGATTCGGCCTCGGATTTTATTCCCGGCGAGCGGGAGGACATAAGCGTCCTGCCCCTTTCCATAATTTTTGGAAGCGAGGAGTTCAAAGACGGCCTTGACCTCTCCCGCGACGACTTCTACAAAAGGCTCGCCGCCAGCCGGGAGCTGCCCAAGACCAGCCAGGTCACGCCCTACGAATTTGAGAGCGAGTATAAAAAAGTAAGGCAGGCGGGGGACGAGGCTCTTGTCGTCACGCTCTCTTCCAAGCTCTCGGGCACTTACAGCGCGGCGGTGACGGCGGCGGCAAAATATCCCGAGATAAAGGTTGTCGATTCTGAGAGCGTTTCCATCAGCGAAAATCTGCTCGTGCGCCTCGCGGTGAGGCTCGCGGCCGAGGGCAAAGGAGCCGAGGCGGCGGCAGGAGAGCTTGAGGCGGCGCGCGAAAGGCTGAACGTCGTCGCCCTCTTTGATACGCTGGAATACCTCAAAAAGGGCGGAAGGCTCTCCTCTGCGGCGACAGTGGCCGGAACGCTGATGGGCTTTAAGCCTCTTATGACGATGAAGGACGGCAAGGTTGCGGCGCTCGGCAAGGCGCGCGGCTACAACAGGGGCAGCGGACACATTAACCGCCTTGTGAGAGAGCGCGGGGAGATAGATTTTGAAAATCCGCCCGTTCTCGGCTACACGGGGCTGGACGACAAGCGCCTGAAGGAATACCTCGCCGCGAGCGAGGAGCTGCTTGAGGGCAGGGGAGACGAGCTGCCCATTGTGAGGATAGGCTGCACAATAGGCACGCACGCTGGCCCCGGGGCCGTAGCCGTGGCCTGGTTCTCGAAGTAGAGCGGCAGATTAAGAGGCAAAACGCCGTCCCCTCAAAAAAAAGGGACGGCGGTCTTGTATTTGAGACCCTGTTTTAAGCGTTCTGCTCCGCCAGCTCCTCAACCTCCGCGAGAACCTTTGCGAGCAGCTCGGAGAGCGGCAGCTCGGGCAGTCCGGCTACGATATTGTCGCAGCGGTTTATGGGTATGAGTATTCTCCTCGCAGAACTCTGTCCTACGGCAACGGCCATGGCGGGGGTTATTTCGCCCAGCAACGAGTCCGCAATAACTATGCCCAGAGCTCCGATTATGAGGTCCGCGCGGCGGCTGTTCACTATAACGGCGTTCTCGCCCGTGGCGGTATGGTCGGCGCCGGCCTTGTGCATAGCCACGGTTGCGGCGCTGTTAGTGCCTACCGCAGTCAGCGTGAAATCGGGAAAGCGGCGCTTGAGCGCGGCGACGAGCTGCTTGCCCATACCGCCGCCCTGACCGTCTATTATCAGTATATTCATCCGGACCTCCGAAAGCTTTAATGAAAGCATTATAGCATCAAAGCGCCCGCGAGGCCATACTCTTGTTCACTTGGGGAGTGTCCCGTCGCGTGGAATTTTCGCTGTATTATACACGCCGATAAGCCACTCTCTTCACTTGTTATTACTGGGCAGCCTGCGGTATAATCACTTCATACAGAAGACAAGGGGTGGTTTCGGGATGTACGCTCGCGTTATGAGCACGGGGCTCTTCGGGTTGGACGGCTATGCGGTAACGGTAGAGGCCGACACAGGCAGGGGACTGCCCGCCTTCGATATAGTAGGCCTGCCGGACGCGGCGGTAAGCGAGTCGCGCGAGCGGGTGCGCGCCGCCATAAGAAACAGGGGCTTCGAGTTCCCCGTCTCGCGTATAACCGTCAATCTCGCTCCCGCCGACAAGCGCAAGAGCGGCCCGGTCTACGATTTGCCGATTCTTCTGGCCGTGCTGCTGGCATCCTCTCAAATAAACTGCGATATTTCGGGCGCCGCCTTTTTCGGCGAACTCTCGCTGGACGGCCGTCTGCGCGCCGTGAACGGCGCCCTCTCAATGGCGCTGGCGGCGCAGGAGGCGGGGATAAAGCGCCTCTTTGTGCCGCTCGAGAACGCAGCCGAGGCCGCCGTAGCCGAGGAGCTGGAGGTCTACGGGGCCGAAGGTCTGGATTCGCTTATAGCCCACCTTAAAAACGAAAGGCCGCTGCCGCGCGCGCGGGCGCTGGATTTCAGCGCAGAAGCGCCGCTGTATCCCATAGATTTTGCGGACGTAAAGGGCCAGCTCGCCGCGAGGAGAGCGCTCGAGGTGGCGGCAGCCGGCAGCCATAATCTGCTCTTAGTCGGGCCCCCCGGGGCGGGCAAGAGCATGCTCGCCAAACGCCTGCCCACAATATTGCCGCCCTTAAGCTATGAGGAGGCAGTAGAGACCACCCGCATCTATTCCGCCGCCGGGGCGCTCTCAAGGCGCGACCGCCTCATAGCCGAGCGGCCCTTCCGCTCGCCGCACCATACCGTATCTGCGGCGGGGCTTACGGGCGGCGGCTCCGTTCCCAAGCCCGGCGAAATATCCTTAGCGCACAACGGCGTGCTCTTTTTAGATGAATTGCCCGAGTTCGGCCGCCGCTCCATGGAGGTGCTGCGCCAGCCCCTCGAGGACGGCGAGGTCACTATTTCCCGCGTGGCAGGGGCGCTGAGCTATCCCTGCTCCTTTATCCTTGCGGCGGCGATGAACCCCTGCCCCTGCGGCAACTACGGCAGCAAGAAGGAGTGCCTTTGCTCCGCGGCCGCCGTAGAGCGCTATCTCTCGCGCGTCAGCGGCCCGCTGCTCGACAGAATAGATTTGCACGTTGAGGTTGCGGCGGTGGACTACGAGGCCGTCTCGGACAAGGCAAAGGGTGAGAGCTCAAAGGCCATCAGGGAGCGCGTTATGGCCGCGAGAGAGCTGCAGCAAAGGCGCTCGGGCAGCGCCGCCGCCAACGCGAGGCTCAGCCCCGCCGAGACGCGCGAGTTTTGCCGCCTGACCGAAAAGGGCGAAAAGACGCTCGCGAGAGCCTTTGAAACGCTGGGCCTTTCCGCGCGCGCCTACGACAAGGTGCTGAGGGTGGCGCGCACCATAGCTGATTTGGACTCCTCGGAGCTTATAGACTCAAGACACGTTGCGGAGGCGGTGCAGTACCGCGCGCTGGACAAGAAGTACTGGCTGCGGCGCTGAGGAGATTGCCTTACGGGACACGTCCCTTATGAAAAGGACATTGACTTCATCACAATAAATTGATAAAATAAATAGGTTATAAAAATATAGAGAAGGAAAGGAAGAGAATCATGAAAAAAATTAAGCTTGCGGTAATCGCGCTTTGCTTCGCGCTGTGTCTTGCGCTGCTCGCCGGCTGCCAGACGACCGCCGAGACCGGCAGCGCCGGCGAAGAGGACTCCGAGCAATCCACCGTATACATCATCGCTACAGACACCACCTTCGCTCCCTTCGAATATCAGGACGAGAACGGCGACTATGTCGGCATAGACATAGACCTGCTCGCGGCCATCGCCGCGGATCAGGGCTTTCAGTACGAGCTTCAGCCTCTGGGCTTTGACGCCGCCTGCGCGGCGCTCGAGTCCCAGCAGTGCGACGGCGTTATCGCCGGAATGAGCATTACCGAGGAGCGCAAGAGCAGATACGACTTCTCCGACCCCTATTTCGATTCCGGCGTAGTGCTCGCCGCCAAGGCAGATTCCACAGTTGAGAGCCTTGAGGACCTGAGAGGCCAGGCGGTGGCCGTCAAGAACGGAACTGAGGGCGCGGCCTACGCCGAGAGCATAGCCGAGGAATACGAGCTCGAGCTGCGCTACTTCGACGAATCCCCGCTCATGTATCAGGAGGTCATAACCGGCAACGCCGCTGCCTGCTGCGAGGACTATCCCGTTATCGGCTACGGCATAGCCACGGGCAACCTTGAGCTTAAGATGGTAGGCGAGATGCAGGCCGGCTCCTCCTACGGCTTTGCGGTCAGTACGGGACAGAACGCCGAGCTGCTCGAGATGTTCAACACCGGGCTTGCGAACCTTGTCGCCAGCGGCGCATATGATGAGATAGTGGGAACCTACATTCAGGCGGGCTAAACTCTAAAGCATAAGAAATAAACAGAATTTCGGGAGTGGGTCAAAAGCGGGTTTTATACTGTGCTTCCCCGCCTGAGGCGGGGGAGCACAGCGGAAAAAGCGCGCGGCCCAGGCACACCCCAAGTTTCATAAAAGAAGCCCGCGCCCTGCGGCGCGGGCTTGCCCTGCAGTTCAAGACCCG
>JAUNBN010000298.1 GCA_030527085.1 Oscillospiraceae bacterium | reverse complement strand
AGAAGGGCCGAATCATCAGATTCGGCCCTTCTCCTTGCACATATTCTTCTTTTTGTGCTCTTTTTCACTCTACATAGAGCATTAATCTGGTACACATATTTCACGAGGTCGTCGGGGCAGTTGTTCGGACGCACGCACAGACCCGGCACAGCTAAGCTCTATCTCCCCGCGGACGACTTTGCATGTGTTTCATTGTCTGCACCCTTCAGCCGTACAGATGCGCTCGTATAAGATTGAATTACTCATCGGTAAAAGCGCGCGGGGTGCAGACGCCGCCCTTCGCCCGCCGAAGGCATTGACAGCTTTAGCTTGAAATAAGCCTCGGAAAGCAATACAATTGACACAGCGGAGAGTGTTCCAAGAGCGTGTCCGGCGCTCTGCTTGCGCGAGAGAGGCACTCCCGACAAAGCACTTTTGATAATTGGAGGTTTCCCGATGGTGAAACGCCTTTTCGCGGCAGCGCTCTGCCTTTTAATAATTCTCTCGCTCTGCGGCTGCTCCGGCTCGCAGGGCCTGGTTCGCGTCGGCGTTTTTGAGCCGCTCACAGGAGCCGACTCCGAGGGAGGGCAGCAGGAGCTTCAGGGAATTCAGCTCGCAAACGAGCTCTACGGCGAGGCGGCAGGCCGCAGGGTAGTGCTCGTCACCGAGGACAATATGTCCGACCTGAGCGCCGCTCAGAGCGCCGCCGAAAGACTGGTCGGCGCGGACAGAGCCGATATCGTCCTCGGCTCCTACGGCAGCGACTATGCGCTCATCGGCGCGGAGGTCTTTAACGGCAGCGAAGTGCCGATGATAGGCGCCACCTGCAGCGACGTTGACATAACCCTTAACCGCAGCTACTGCTTCCGAGTTTGCTTTACCGACGATTACCAGGGCCGCGTTATGGCCCGCTGCGCGCTCGGCAGCCTCGGCGCTTATCGCGCGGCCGTTATCTACGAAGGCGGCGACAGCTATTCCGAGGGCCTGAGGGATTCCTTTATAGACGGCTTTGAGGAGGGCGGCGGAGAGCTCGTGGCCGAGGCGGTATACGGCCCTTCCGACACGGACTTCAGCGCCCAGATACTGACCGTAATGTCCCAGCAGCCCGACGTTATTTTCGCGCCGGGAGGTTACGCTCAGTGCGCCGAGCTGATAGTACAGGCCCGCGAGCTGGGCTGCGAGGCCGTCTTTCTGGGCTGCGACACCTGGGAGACGGAGGAGTTCATTCTGGCCGGAGGCTCGGCGGTTGAGGGAGCCGTGTTCTCGACCTTTTACGATATGAATCTCAGTCTCAACAGCCGCTCCGAGGAGTTTTTGAGCGCCTATCTCGAGGCCTACGGCGAGGAACCTACGGCCGCCGCCGCGCTGGGCTTCGACGCCTACCTCGCCGCCATAGGCGCGGTCGAGGCTGCGGAGGAGACAGGCGGCGCGGCGCTTCGAGAGGCGCTCAGAACTCTGAGCTTTGATGGCGCTACGGGCACCATAAGCTTCGACGAAAACGGCGACGCGCTGCGCAGCACCGCCGCGCTGAAAACC
>JAUNBN010000046.1 GCA_030527085.1 Oscillospiraceae bacterium | reverse complement strand
ATCTCCCTCTCCTTTTCTATCTGGGCCAGCGCCTCGAAAAATTCCGCGTTCATGGCTTTACCTTTCCTTTCGCTCGCAGGGCCTGCCTCGCCCTGAAATTATGTGTTTTCTCTTTAAAACTATTCTTGGTCAACGGGTTCAATAATCGTCGTCGGCGCTCAGCTTCGCGCAGTCGGCGAGCTTTAAGCTCTCGCCGCTTTCCAGCGTCAGCGTCTCGCCGTCGAAGGCCGCGAGAACGCCGTTCAGTTCCCTCTTGCCCTCCAAGGCGCGGTAGAGCTTTATCTTTATATCTCTGCCGACGTAGGCATCTATATGCCTTTTGCTTCTGAGCTCGCGGCCCAGGCCCGGAGAGCTAACCTCAAAGCAGAACTCCCTGTCGCCCGTGTCCAGCGCGTCCACTATGGGGTCGAGGGCGCGGGAGAGCTTTTCGCAGTCGTCTATGCTGACGCCGCCGTCTTTATCTATAACGGCGCGAAGGTGCCAGGACGAGCCCTCCTTGACAAAGAGGGTGTCCCAGAGCTTGAGGCCCAGCTCGCGCGCTATGGGCTCCGCGGCCTCGAAAAGCGCCTCGGCGGGGCTTGTCTTTTTTGCCATAACCGCTCCTTACTCCAAGGAATGCTCCCAGACAAAGGAAAGAGTGGGGGGCCCCACTCTCTCTGCTTACCTGCTATCCTACCTTAAGGATTATACCACCTGATCGCCGGGAATGCAAGGCGTTTTGAGCCTTAATCTATCCTTTTAAGAAATTTTTGGAGCTGATCCTGATAGCCTATGACCAAAAGGTGCTCGTCCTCGCGCAAAACGTGGTCGCCGCTCAGGAGCAGCTCCATCTTGCCGTCCTTTTTGGTGGCAAGTATATTCACCTGATAGTTCGCGCGGAAATCGAGGTCGCGCACAGAGGACCCCGCCCACTGGCTGTGCACGGGTATCTCGTAGATGCTGACGTCCTCGCTCAGACCGAAATAGTCTACCACATTGTTGGCGGTATAGCGCGCGGCTATGCGCAGCGCCGTGTCCCGCTCGGGGTAGATGACGCTGTCAGCGCCGTTTTTCAAGAGGAACTTGGCGTGTATCTCGTCCGTGGCGCGGCTTACTACAAGCTCTGCGCCCATGTCCTTTAAAAGGCTCGTGACCTCCAGCGAGCTCTGGAAGCTGTCGCCTATGCAGACAAAGCAGATATCGAAATTCTTTATCCCCAGCCCCTTGAGCACGCTCTCGTCCGTGCAGTCGCCGACCTGCGCGCTGGTTACATAAGGCAGCAGGCGCTTCATGTTGTCCTCGTTGCTGTCTACTATCATGACCTCGTTGCCCAGCTCCGAGAAGCGCTCCGCGAGATGGGAGCCGAAATGCCCCGTTCCGATAATTAGCGCGGTTTTCATATAGTATTCCGCCTTTCTATTTTAAAAACTCAGCCTATATTGACGCGCTCAACGGGCCGCCTTAAGGGCGCCACCTCGCGCAGCTCCGTAAACATCAGCGCGAAGGAGAGGCTGCCCACCCTGCCCGCGTACATCAGAAAGGCCGTAACGGCAAGGCCCAAATCGCCCAGCTCGCGCGTTATGCCGGTGCTCATGCCTACCGTGCCTATGGCCGAAAAGGTCTCGAAGAGAACATCGCCCAAATCGAGCGCGGGCTGCGCGGCGCAGATTATAATAGAGGCCAGAATTATAAACCCGCCGTTGACGGTCACAACGGCCATCGCGCGCTTGTGAGCGCCGTCCTCAAGCCTGCGCCCGAAGGCCTCCTCGTCCTCCCTGCCCCGCAGGCTGGAAACGAGACTCAGAATGATTATTACTATCGTAGTAGTCTTTACGCCGCCCGCGGTGGAGCCGGGGCTGCCGCCCACGAACATGAGCGCGTCGGTGAGCAGGCGGCTGGCAGTGGAGAGCGCGGTAGTGTCCACGCTGTTGAAGCCCGCCGTTCTCGGAGTGACGGCGCTGAAGAAGGCGCCGAGCAGCTTGTCGTCCGCGCTCATTCCCGCGAAGAGATTGTTGTTCTCAAAAATGAGGAAGAGCACCGTGGGAAGGGTTATAAGAACCAGGGTAGAGACCAGCACGAGCTTTGTGTGCAGGCTGTATTTGCCGAAGTTCAGCCGGTGCTCGTAGATGTCGTCCCAAACGAAAAAGCCTATGCCGCCGATAATAATAAGCGCGGATATAGTAAGTATTACTATCGGGTCGCCTACATAAGAAGTGAGCGAACCGTAAGGCTCGAGGCGGCCGAGAATGTCGAAGCCCGCGTTGCAGAAGGCGGAGACGGAGTGGAAGATACCGCAGAAAACGCCCTTCCAAAAGCCGAACTGCGGCACAAAGCGCAGCGACAAAATCAGCGCCCCCGCGCCCTCGAAGATGAGCGTCCCCAGCAGAATGCGCCTCGTGAGGCGGACTATGCCGCCGACGTACATGGTGTTCAGGCTCTCGCGCATGAGCGAGCGCTCGGTAAGGCCGATCTTGCGCTTGAGGAACATCGAAAAGAGCGTGAGCACGGTCATAAAGCCCAGCCCGCCTATTTGAATCAGAACGAGTATGACCAGCTGCCCGAAGAGCGACCACTGGGTATAGGTGTCGAACACCACAAGCCCCGTGACACAGCTCGCCGAGACGGCGGTAAAGGCGGCCTCGATGAAACGCACCGGCTCGCCGTCCCTCGAGGCGGCGGGAATTAAAAGCAGCAGCGTGCCTATCGAGATAAGCACAAAGAACCCCAGAGCTATGAGCATAGGGTAGCTCAAGCGCTTTTTTTTCTTAAGCATAAACAGTTTTCGGCGCTTAAAGCGGCGCCTTATTCAAACCACCTTACGACCGTCTCGTCCTTCTCTTCCTGCGCGGGCTCTTTCGCGGGCCGCCCCAGCGAAAGGCAGGCCCAGACCTCCTGCTCTCCCGGTATCTCCAGCCTGTCGAGCAGCGCTCTCAGCCCCTCGTCTCCGCAGAGGCCTTTGAACTGATTTATCCAGACCGAGCCCAGCCCCAGCGAGCTCGCCGCGAGCATCATGTTCTGCATGGCGCACGCGCAGTTGGCAAGGCCGTTCGTATTGGCGCTGTCCTCGCTCACAAGGATAAAGGCCGCGGGGTCGTAAAAGCCGTAGCCCTCCTTGCCGATAAGGCGGCCTATTTCCCTTTCGAGCGCGCGCATTATTCTTTTATCGGTCACCACCGTGAGGCGCCGCGTCTCGATATGCTTCGCCGTGGGCGCGTAAACGCCCGCCTTTACAACGGCCTCAAGCTCCTCGCGCGTGAGCGCCTCGTTTGTAAAGCTGCGGACGCTGCGCCTTTTAATAATATTGTCCAAAACAGAATTGTTCATTTCAAGCCCACCCCTTACTCCCTTGATTTGTATGCCGTTCAGCGACATTCTACCACAAAGCAGGGGAAAATACACTCTCCAAACTCAGGGGGTGTCCCGTTCGTGCGGAATTTGCGCTCCGCTTCCCAAGCTCGAGTCAACTTGCCGCGCCCTTTTAATTGTGATATTATATCGAAGCCGCAAAAAGAACAAAGGCGGTTTTCTTCAGGGGAGCGCCCCGATTGCACGCTTTTGGGCTGCCTTTTCACCGCTTTTGGGACATTCCCTTCTTCAGCTTAAATCACAGGGCGGGATTACCAGTATGGACAGAAATACAAACATAACTCTAATAACACCCGATATATTCTCAAAGAGCGTGGACCTCAAGGAGGTCTGGCGCTACCGAGACCTTATAAAGCTGCTCTTCAAGCGCAATATAAAGGTGCAGTACCGTCAGACGGTCTTCGGCCCCCTTTGGATAATAGTAAATCCCCTGATGACCAGCGTTGTTTTTACCTTTGTGTTCGGAGGCTTTGCTAAGATCTCCACGGGTGGCGTGCCGCATATGCTCTTCTACCTTATGGGCACGGGCATGTGGAACCTCTTTTCCTCCTCGCTCAATCTCTGCGCAGGCACCTTCCGAGACAACCAGAGCACCTATGGCAAGGTTTACTATCCGCGCCTCACAGTCCCCATCTCGCAGGCGCTGACCTGCATATTCAACTTTATCGTCGTATTCGGCTTCATTCTTCTTTTTCAGGCTTTTTACGCTTTGAGCGGAGAGGTCTCTTTTAAGTCTACGATGCTACTCGTTCCACTCTTAGCTCTGCAAAGCGCATGTCTGGGCTCCAGCGCAGGAATCATCATCTCCTCACTCGCCACAAAATACAAGGACCTTCTACTGGCCGTCACTTTTCTGACTCAACTTTGGATGTATGCCACGCCCATCGTCTACCCTCTTGCCGATACCGGCGGCTGGATGTACAGGCTGCTGCTCGTTAACCCCATGACGCCGATTATCGAAAACTTCAGGTATTTTATGATAGGCGCCGGACGTTTCCTCGGCGGCTGGTGGGCGCTCTCCTGGGTTGTTACCCTCGCCCTGCTCTATTTGAGCCTCAGGATGTTCCGCAAAACCGAGAAGACCTTTATAGACGTTATTTGAGCCGGAGGCGGTATGAGCGTGTTAAACGAGAGCGAAGCCATAAAAATTGAGGGTTTGTACAAAAAATACCGGACGGGGCAGTTTGGGGCCTCCACCCTGCTGGAGTCGCTTGAAAACTGGCTGGCGCGCAAGCGCGGACTCGAGGAGCCGAACCTGAAAATCGGAGTACCCAAGCTGCAAAACGAGGAGTTCTGGGCTCTGCAGGGCATAGATCTCTCCGTAAACGAGGGCGACAGGCTGGGTATTATCGGCTCAAACGGCGCGGGCAAGAGCACGCTTTTAAAGCTCATCTGCCGCATAACCGCGCCAACGGCGGGCAGCATCGCCTACAGGGGCCGCATCACCAGTATGCTCGAGGTCGGCACGGGCTTCAATCCCGAGATGACGGGCCGCGAAAACATCTACCTCAACGGCACTATTCTGGGGCTTACCGAACGGCAGATAGACGAAAGGCTGGATGAAATAATAGAGTTTTCCGAGGTGGCGGACTTTATCGACACGCCCGTAAAGAGGTATTCGAGCGGCATGTATGTAAAGCTGGCCTTCTCCGTGACCTCGCATTTCGACAGCGAGATAATGATAATGGACGAGGTTCTCGCGGTAGGCGACGCGAAATTCCGGGAAAAGTGCATGAATCGAATGCTCGGCATGGCGAAGGACGGCAAGCATACGATACTGTTCGTCAGTCACAATAGGGAGCAGGTCGAAATGCTCTGCAACCGCGCGGTAGTGCTCAAAAAGGGCAGGCTTTTGATGCAGGGCAGCGTAAAGGAGGCCTTCGATTTCTACGAGAACCGCTACAACGACGCCGACGTTTAAAACGCGAGACTGAAGTAAACCGAGCGCGTCTCACTTAAGGGGGCGAGCCGTCTATCTGGTAAGGGCTTTCAGCTTCTCGCGGTCGATGATTTTTACGCCGCCGCGCATGAGCTCGACTATGCCCTCGGAACTGAAATAATTAAGCATTCGCGTAACAACCTCGCGCGCGCTGCCGGTATACTTCGCTATCTGCTCGTGAGTAAAGCTCACCGTGTCCTCTCCGCTCTTGGCTATTTCGTCCCAGAGGAAGACCGCGAGGCGGCGGTCAAAGCTCATAAAAAGTATCTGCTGCATGGCCCACATGACGTCCGAGAAGCGGTCGCTCAGTATCTTATAAGAGAGGCATTCGGCGTAGATATTTTCGTCACAGACCTCGGCATAGGCGTCGGGCGTGAGCAGAATGGCCTCGAGCTCGCTCTCGGCGTCTATATGTACGTCGAAGGTTATCGTGGTTATAACGCAGGAGGCGGAGAGTATGCACATATCCCCCTCGGCGAGGCGGTAGAGCGTTATCTCCTTGCCCTCGTCCGAGAGCATATAGACCCTCAGACCGCCCTTTTCTATAAGCAGCACGCCTATGCAGTCCAGCGAGCCGCGGTGTACGCACTCGCCCTTTTTGTATTTTACGCGCCGCGCACCCAGCAGCAGCGCGTCTTGCTGCGCCTCGCTGAGCCGCTCCCATTCGGGGTAGAGAGCCTCGGCGGCGCTTCTTAAGTTTGTGTCTTTATCCATCATATTACCTCGTTTTTGCGTTTTCACTGTATCCCCCCGCCTTCGGCGGGGGGATACAGCTTTTTACAAAAGGCCGGGGACTTACCGGGCAGCGCCCCTGTCACGCGCTGTGTTATTAGCGGCCCGCCTTGAGCGAGCGCACATATTTAGCGGCGGCTCCGCCCGCGAGCGCGCCCTCATATACGGCCTTCGCCACCTGAAGCAGGCCGCCCGTGCAGTCCCCCGCGGCGTAAAAGCCGGGCAGGGTTGAGGCCATGCTTTCATCGACGGCTATCCTGCCGCTTTCGACCGCCGCGCCCAGAGTGCGCGCCATAGCGCCGCTGTCCGCCGTGCCCAGCGCGATGAAAAGTCCGGCGGCTTCAAGGCTCGAGCCGTCCTTAAAGCGGACGAACTCAAGCTTGTCCTCTCCCTCGAGCGCCGCAAGCGGCCTTTTGTCCACAGATACGCCCTCGGGCGCGGTAAAGGCGGGCTCCTCGCCGTTTGTGAGGATGGTGAGAGAGGAGGCCAGAGGCAGCAGCACCGCCGCCTCGTGCGCCGCGAACTCGCCCGAGCCCAGAACGCAGACCGGCTTGCCGCGGTAGAAAAAGCCGTCGCAGACCGCGCAGTAGCTTACCCCGCGCCCCTCGAGGCGCTCGAGGCCTTCCAGCTTCGGTGCAACGCGCGCCGTGCCCGTCGCGGCTATCAGCGCGCGGCAGGAGAGTTCAAGGCCGGCGGCGGTTTTGAGCGTGAAGCTCTCGCCGTCGCTCTCGGCGGCGACCACCTCGTCCTCTAAGTATTCCGCGCCCAGCGCGCGCGCCTGCTTGAGTCCGCGCTCGTGGAGCTCCGCTCCGGAGAGGGGCTCTTCAAGGCCGTAGTAGTTTTCGATTTTCTCGGCGCGGGAGAGCGCGCCCATGCCCTTGGCGACGATGATCGCCGAGAGACCGGCGCGCAGAGCGTAAAGCGCGGCGGAGACCCCCGCCGGGCCGGAGCCGATAATAATTATATCCTTCATGCCAGACCGCCTTTGTACTAGTGTTTTATGTCCCGCAAAGGCGCGTCGCCTTTGGCGCGGGAGCGGGGTTATTTTTATATTATAGCCTATTGTTGGGACAAAAGCTTGAAAAATCTTTGAACTGAGGGTTTTGATTACTATAGAAGACGCGGCGCGAACGAGACACTCCATTCGGGTTCTCTGTCTAGCGTCTTTTCTCAGTCTCTGAAGCCGAGGACGCAAGAGGCGCTTCATCGCGAAATTGCTGCTTTCTGCCTTATTCGGCTTTTTCTTGGCAAAATATACAAAATGCGCGAACAAATTTGGAGGATAATCAGTAACAAAATATTACAAATCGCTTCAAAAGGTTGAATTGCCACTCAAATGCGATAAAATTATATCAAGCCTTTCGCCGTGCCCTTCAGGGGGCTCGGCCAAATAAAAGGCAAAACAAGCGGCTTTTCAGGCCGCTTGAAGAATGAAAGGGAAAAGGTATGAAAAAGATCTTTGCTGTAGTGCTCGCTCTCGTGCTGGCTCTCACGCTCGTCGCCTGCGGCGGCGGTGCGGCGACTGAGACCGAAGCCGAGGGCGCGAAGCAAGTTGGCGTTTGCATTTATCAGTTCAACGACAACTTCATGACCCTCTATCGTCAGGAGCTCGAGAGCTACATGAGCGGGCTGGGTGATTATGAAATCACCATTGTTGACGGAAAGAACGACATGGCCGAGCAGACCAATCAGGTCGATACCTTCATCGCCCAGGGCGTTGACGTGCTTATCGTAAACCTCGTCCAGTCCTCCTCCGCCGCTACGATAACCGAGCGCGCGCAGGCCGCCGACATCCCCGTAGTCTATATCAACCGCGAGCCCTCCTCCGAGGACATGGCTGCCTGGGATAAGATCTGCTACGTGGGCGCGGACGCCCGCCAGAGCGGAACCTTCCAGGGCGAGATAGTTGCCGAGCTGCCCGACCAGGGCGACGCTGACGGCGACGGCGTAGTTCGCTATGTCATGATAATGGGCGACCCCGAGAACGTTGACGCCCAGTATCGCACCGAGTATTCGATAAAGGCCCTCACGGACGCCGGCATCGAGGTCGAGTGCCTGTTCGAGCAGCGCGGAGACTGGGACCAGACCAAGGGCCAGGAGCTCGCCGCGACCGCTCTCTCTCAGTTTGACAACATCGACGTCATCTTCTGCAACAACGACGCCATGGCGCTGGGCGCCTATCAGGCCATCGTTGCCGCGGGCAAGGTTGACGCTGACGGCAAGCTGGACGGCATTTATCTGCTCGGCGTTGACGCTCTTGACGAGTGCGTCGAGATGGTCGCCAACGGCCAGATGACCGGCACGGTCCTCAACGACCACGTCGGCCAGTCCCATGTCGCTGTTGACTGTGCCATAAGGTACATGAACGGCGAGACCAACGAGACTCTGAACGTCGTCGATTACCAGAAGGTAACGGTGTAATTCGGCTGAAACAACCGAAAAAAGAAATTGCGTGCGCTTGCAAAGCGCACGCAATTTCACTATTATGTTAGGCAAGAGGCTCCAAAGGAGCCGAAGATGGCGCGAACAGGCGCTTAAATTAAAGA
>JAUNBN010000045.1 GCA_030527085.1 Oscillospiraceae bacterium | reverse complement strand
GAGCGCATAAGGCAGATAGAGGCCAAGGCCCTGCGCAAGCTGCGCCACCCCAGCCGCTCCAAGCGCTTAAAGGACTTTTTGGACTGATGTTTATAACTCAGGAGGCCGACTGCGCCGTCAGAATAGTCGCCTGCCTCGCCGCCGCTAAGGGTCTAAGGCTGGACGCCGCCGAGATATCCCACCGCGCCTCTGTGAGCCAGCGCTTCGCGCTTAAAATCCTGCGCAAGCTCGTGGCTGGCGGCATAGCGCTATCCTTTAAGGGGCGCTCCGGCGGCTACGTTCTCGCCAGGGAGCCCGCGGAAATAACGCTCTGCGAGGTCATAGAAACCGTGGACGGGCCCTATGCCCTCAGCCGCTGCCTGCGCGAGGACAAGCGCGACTGCGGCCTCGCGGGCGAGCTCTGCGTCTTCCGCGACATCTACGCGGAGATCTCCGAGGACGTTTCAAAACGGCTCGAAAGCGTCAACTTCGGTCGCTTCGCCTAATTTTATGTGTGCCGACTTTACTGTGCGAACTTTTAGGGTGCTTGTTCCCCCGCTTTCGGCGGGGGAACAAGCACCCTGATTTAAACGCTGCGTCTTTGGCGGGGAGAATTACCCTAAAAACTGCGCGGCTGAACTGACGTATTCTTCAAACCTGTAAAGCGAAGTCTCAGACCGCAGTTCCGCTCTCGTCCTCAAGCGCGGCCTCGCCGCCGTCCGCCGTCTCGCCCTCGAGCTCCGCGTCCTCCCTCAGGGCGTACTCGGCCATAACGAGCGGCAGGGGGAAGGCCTTCATGCCCGCCTCGTCGAAGCCGTCCTCGGCTGAGTAGCCCCAGTAGGGCGTTACCTCTATCGTCGCGGCGAAAACCCCAAAGACGCCGCGCGCGTAATTGGAGAGGTAGCCGCCGAACTGGTCCACGTCCTCTATGCCCGCGTCGCCGTAGCCGGAGGTCTCTTTTAAAAGTTCGGCGAGCTCGCGGTGCTCCTCGCGGGTGTCGCCGCTCAGATTGTCGGTCCAGTAGATTATCTCGCCGTAGGTATGGAAGTCCGCGAGCATACAGAAATCGGTGCTCTCCAGCAGGTTTATAATAGCCTGCGTCTCCGGCTCGCTGCCGGGCTGAGGCCCCTCGTAATAGCGCAAAGAGGGCCACTGGTATATGGTGTAGTGCGACCAGTTAAAGGGGAAGTTGCGGTTTATATCAACGCCGTTGGCGTTCGATTTCCAGGCGTAGTAGCCCGTGCCGCAGGTGTCCATCGAATAGATATTATCGGGGTCGGCGGCGGCGTCGGGGCCGTTTACGGCAATATTCATGCCGTCGGGGTTGACCATCGGCAGTATTATGAAGCTCACGCCGTCCAAAAGTTCGCGGTAGGAGTAGTCCTCGTAGTTCAAATCCAGCTCGTAGCCGTAGGCGTAGCGGTCTATCATATACATCAAAAGTCCGGAGTTGAAGCCCTCGCAGCCGTGCAGCACTCCGGTTAAAACTATTATCTTCTCGCCCTTGCCGAGCTTAAGCTGAACGAGATCGCGCCCCTCTACGGAGCTTCCCGCCGAGCTCAGCTCAATAAGCCCCGGGTAGCTCTCGGCAAGCTCGGCCGAGTCCGCTAAGAGCTGCTCGTAGGTGTAGCTCACATAAGGATTTACGATGTCGTGCGGGTTGGCGACGGCTGCCGTCTCTACGGCTTCCTCCCTCTCCCTGTGGCAGCGCGCGGCGGTCGAGACGGAAAAAACGACCACAAAGGCCAGCACAGCCAGAGCCAGAGCGCGTCTGATAATGTATTTTGCCGCGAGCTTCTTCTTTGGTTTACCCGAATTGTTTTCCATTCACTCACCGGAGCATAATATGTTGAGAATCGTAAGGCGGGTGCAGTTTTTTTATTATAGACTATTCACCTTAAAATAACATGAAAAAATCAAGTGTGTGTTCCAAGGGCGGATTCGCCGCTATTTGCCGTCTTGGACGGGGAGATGCAGCACACCCGCTTTGAGGCCGCTCCCAATTCAAACAGGGTCTTGATTTAACATGCGTATATATGTAAAATCTTTGTTAAGCGCGCTCCTGCGCGCGGCACACCAAACAAAACGCCCGGAGGACTTTAATGGACCTTTCTCTGGAGTATTTCTGGAGTGAAATGACGGCTAACCCCCTGCTCTTTCTGGCCGTCGCGCTGACCTTGGGGGTAATACTCGTCAACGGCTGGACAGACGCTCCGAACGCCATAGCCACCTGTGTTGTAACGCGCTGCATGTCGGCGCGCGCGGCCATTTTGATGGCCGCCGTGTTCAACTTTTTGGGCGTTTTCCTGATGACGAAGATAAACGCCACAGTCGCCGAGACCATAACTAAGATGGTCGATTTCGGCTCCAATTCCCACGAGGCCATAGTCGCGCTGAGCGCCGCGATGTTCGCCATAGTAACCTGGGCCACTCTGGCCTGGGCCTTCGGCATACCCACCAGCGAGAGCCACGCGCTCATCGCGGGCCTCACCGGCAGCGCCATAGCCCTGCACGGCAGCCTCGCGGGTGTGAACGGCGGCGAGTGGATAAAAGTAGTTTACGGCATAGGCATTTCCGTAAGCCTGGGCTTCGGCCTGGGCTGGCTGGTCTGCAAGCTGGTAACAAAGCTTTTTTACCATGTCGAGCGCAGAAAGACGGAACCTCTCTTTCGCGGCGCGCAGATTTTCGGCGCGGCCTGCATGAGCTTCATGCACGGCGCTCAGGACGGTCAGAAGTTCATGGGCGTTATTTTGCTCTGCCTCTTTCTCTCCCACGGCGAAACGCCGCAGGCCATAGCGCCGCCGGAATGGCTCATGCTGCTCTGCTCCGTTATAATGGGTTTGGGCACCGCCATAGGAGGCAAAAAAATAATAAAGTCCGTGGGCATGGACATGGTGAAGCTCGAAAAATATCAGGGCTTCTCGGCGGACATAGCCGCCTCCCTCTCCCTGCTCTTCTGCTCGATTTTCAGCCTGCCCGTCTCAACGACCCACGCGAAGACCACCGCCATTATGGGTGTTGGCGCGGTTAAGCGAATAAAGGCCATAAACTTCACCGTCGTAAAGGAGATGTGCATGACTTGGGTTTTGACCTTCCCGGGCTGCGGGCTTATCGGCTTTCTCATGACAAAACTCTTTATCGCTGTATTCTAGCTTATACGATGCAGCGCTCCCCCGCCGAAGGAGGGAACGCAGTGAAAAAAGCGCCACGGGGCGCTCCCTATAAACCACAACATTCAGGAAGGAAGTCTTTATGTCGGCTAAATCGGATCGCTATTATTTTGAAAACCTGCTCGCGGCGGCGGGCTGCTCCTGCGAGGCAGCGCGCCATCTCGTCGCCTGCCTTTCCGACTACCGCGCGGGCGACCTCAAAGCCATGCTGGACGCCATGCACGAATACGAACACGCCGGAGACCAGAAAAAGCACGAGATGTCCTCCTCGCTCGCCCGCGCCTTCGTGACGCCCCTCGACCGCGAGGATTTGGCGCTGCTGAGTCAAAATATCGACGACGTTACGGACAGTATAGAAGAGGTGCTTCAGCTCTTTTATATGTACGGTATAAAGAACGTGCCCGAGGACGCCGTTATCTTCGCGCGGAAGATATCCGAGTGCTGCGAGCTCATGACAGAGATGCTCGGCGAGTTCGCAAACTTCAAAAAGCCCGAAAAGCTCCACGGCCTCGTGGTGGATATAAACCATATGGAGGAGGAGTGCGACAGCCTCTTCATTGAATCGACCGCGATGCTCGGCGAGCGCTGCAGCGACCCTCTCGAGATAATCTCCTGGCGCGAGATTTACAAAAAGATGGAGCAGTGCGCCGACGCCTGCGAGCATGTAGGCGACTGCGTGGAAACGGTAGTTATGAAAAACAGCTAGACCTTCTCGTTAAGCTACGCTTAAATAATCTCACGGATATAGGCCGCCGTCCACGCAAGGACGGGGAGTGGCTCATAAGCGTGTAGTATGCTGTCTTTCCCCCGCCTGCGGCGGGGGAAAGACAGAGAAAAATCCACGCGGCGAGACACTCCCCAAGGACGGCGGCCTTAAAGCCGTCTGAAAACCGCTCCGTGCTGTGAGCTCGCCCGCTGCGGGCGCCTTATTATTAAGCTCGCGCAGCAAAAGAGCCCAGGTCTTTATTCCAGTCGGGCCGCGCGTTTTTTAAGGGTGTTTTCCCCCTCCGAAGGCGGGGGAAAACACCCTGATTCAATTCTATAGGCCGGGGCGGTGAAACACCCTGATTTAACGCCATTGGCCAAGGGGAAGCCGCGGCGAAAAATCCGCGCGATGCTTATCTTCCCTCTTATGAGAGTATCATTCGGTCGCTGGGCATCTCCTCGCCGCCGGCGGTGAAGAAGCGCTCGAGCAGGGAATCTACCGTGAGCTTCTGCTTCTCCTCGCCGCTTATGTCGAGTATGACCCGGCCGCCGTCCATCATGACAAGGCGGTTGCCGTGGCGAATAGCGTCGCGCATATTGTGCGTGACCATCATAGTGGTGAGGGAGTTTTCGGAAATTATTTTGTCCGTTATCTCCAGCACCTTTTGGGCGGTCTTGGGGTCGAGCGCGGCCGTGTGCTCGTCGAGCAGCAGCAGCTTTGGCCGCTTGAGCGTGGCCATTATGAGCGTAAGCGCCTGCCTCTGGCCGCCCGATAGCAGTCCTACTCTCGTAGCGAGGCGATCCTCAAGCCCCAGCCCCAGGCTCGCGAGCAGCTCGCGGTAGGAGTTGAGCTCGTCCTTGGGGAAGGCCCATCTCAGCGTGCGCTTCTGCCCGCGGCGCGCGGCCAGCGAGAGGTTCTCGTAAATAAGCATCTTCGAGGCCGTACCCATCATCGGGTCCTGAAAGACTCGCCCCAGCCACTGCGCGCGCCTGTGCTCGGGCAGAGCCGTAACGTCGAGCCCGTCTATAACAATGCTGCCCGCGTCCACGGGGAAGACCCCCGCTACGGCGTTTAGCAGCGTGGACTTTCCCGCTCCGTTGCCGCCTATAACGGTAACGAAGTCTCCCTCTTTGAGCGTCAGCGAGGCGCCCTGAAGCGCTGTGTTGGCGTTGGCCGTGCCGGGGTTGAAGGTCTTGAAAAGATTTAAGGCTTCCAGCATCATTATTTCAAGTCCTCCTCCGTCACGGGATACCTGCCGAACTTTTTGCAAATCTTCTTTTTAAGCAGCGGCAGAGAGAGCGCTATGGCAACGGTTATGGCCGTGAAAAGCCGCAAATCCGTGGGCTCCATGCCCAGCTCTATAACGAAGGCGATAATTATGCGGTAGATTACCGCTCCGAAGGCTATGGCCACGAGCCTTATTCCAAAGGTGCGCTTTCCGAAGAGCACCTCGCCTATTATGAGCGAAGCCAGGCCGATAACTATCGAGCCTATGCCCATCTGTATATCCGAAAAGCTCTGGTTCTGCGCTATCAGCGCGCCCGCGAGCGAGATGAGGCCGTTGCTTATCATGAGCCCCAGAACTATGGCGGTGTCCGTGTTCATACCCAGCGCGCGTATCATCTTGTCGTTGTTGCCTGTCGCCCTTATGGCGGAGCCGAGCTCGGTTCCGAAGAAGATGTAGAGCAGCCAGAGCACGAGCGCGGTTATCAGCGCGCCCGCTATGAGCACTACCAGCCTCTGCTCGAGGCCCGTCGCCTCTGCGGCGAGGGAGAAGATGGTGTCCATGCGCAGCAGGGAGATGGTGGCCTTGCCCATTATTCGTATGTTAACGCTGTACAGCGCCGTCATGACGAGTATTCCCGCCAGTAGGGCCGGTATCTTGAGCTTGGTGTGCAGAAGTCCGGTCACCGCGCCCGCGAGCATCCCGGCCAGCATGGCCAGCAGAGTGGCGAGATAGGGGTTTACAGCGCCGCTCTCCAGCGTCATGAGTCTGGCGGCGACGGAAGCGCCCAGCGTTATCGTGCCCTCGGCGCTCAAATCCGCCATTCCGAGCACGCGGTAGCTTATAAACACTCCCGCCGTCATCACCGCCCAGAGCAGCCCCAGAGAGACGGCGTTAAGAATTACCGCCGACATCGCTTTAAGCTACGTACTGCGCAAGCTCTTCGGGCACGCTTATGCCCAGAGCCTCGACCATCTCGGCGTTTATCGTGAAGTCGAACTGCTCGGCGGTCTCTATGGGCATTGCCCCAATATCCGCTCCCTCGAGCACCTCAACGGCCATCTCGCCGGTCTGGTAGCCGAGATCGTAGTAGTTGATGCCCAGCGTGGCGAGGCCGCCCTCGCTGACCATTCCGCTCTCGCCGCAGACTATCGGAATGCCCGCCTCAATGGCAACCGCGCCCACAAGGGACATGGAGGCCGCGAGTATGTTGTCAGTAGGGATATAGATAGCGTCGCACTTGCCCACGAGGGACTGCGCGGCCTGCTGCACGTCGTTGGAGCTCGTCACGGTCTGCTCCACTACCGCCACTCCCGCGGCCTCGGCGGCCTCGGCGGCCATAGCGGCCTGAAGAATGGAGTTGTCCTCGCTGCTGGTATAAAGCAGGCCTACGGTCTCGGTCTCGGGCGCGAGCTGGAGCAGCAATTCTATCTGCTCGGCTACGGGGTTCATGTCGCTCGTGCCGCTTATGTTGCCGCCGGGAACCTCATTGCTGTCCACCAGATTAGCGTCCACAGGGTCGGTGACGGCAGTAATGAGTATAGGGATATCGGTGGTCTGCGCCGCTATGGACTGCGCGGCGGGGGTGGCGATTGCGAGAATCAAATCGCAGCCGTCGGAGATGAACTTCTGGCCTATGGTCGTGAGGTTGCTCTGGTCGGCCTGGGCGTTCTGCACGTCCACCTCGACCTCAAGTCCGCTGGCCTCAAGCGCGTCTATGAAGCCCTCGCGCGCGGAATCCAGCGCGACGTGTTCGGTATACTGCAAAATGCCTACGCGGAAGCTCTCTGCTCCCTCGGAGCTTTCTTCGGTCTCGGCCGGCGTCTCCGAAGCGCCGCAGGCGGCGAGCGAGAGCGCCATTGTGAGCGCCAATAATACTGCGAGTAGTTTTTTCATCTTTTTGTCCTCCATGTGTTTTTTTCTTTTTCACCGGAGAACTCAAAAACCCGTCTCCGGCTTTCGACAAGCCGAGGACGGGTAAGAATCCCGTGGTACCACCTCTGTTCGCCGCTCTCTCGCGAGGCGCGGCCTTTGCGGGTATCGGCGCTCCTGAGCGCTTAATACCTCTCTCTGTAACGGGAGAGCCCGGATAGAGATAATCCGCTTTTTTTAAAGCGTTTCCCCCTTCGGCTAGAGGATGAATTCGCGAGCGGCTGTGCATCCCTTCCCCTCTCAGCAAACGGGGCCTCTCTTTGCGGACGCTATGCGCGCTGCTACTTGTTCCTCATCAGAGCTTTGAAAGGGATTATAGCGGCGGTTTTCGGCTGTGTCAACTTTTTTTGTCTTTTTTGCTCTTTAGAGCATAATTAGAGTCGCTGAGCGCTTGCGTTTTGTGAAACTTCAACACTTTTATTTGCAAAAGCGCCCGACCTCGCTCTCAAGTCCCTTATAGTCCGCTTCCAAAAGCCACTCCCCCTTTTTTGCCCGGCGACGGAAACAAAAAACCCGCCCCCGGCATATTGCCGAGGACAGGCGCTGAAACCCGTGGTACCACCTCTGTTCGCCGACCCCTCGCGGGGCGCGGCCTTTGCGGGTATCGGCGCTCCCAGGCGCTTAATACCTCTCTCTGTAACGGGAGAACCCGGACAGGGATAATCCGCTTTTTTCTAAGCGTTTCCCCCTTCGGCTAGAGGATGTATTCGGACTCGCCGCGCTCCCCTCCCCTTTCAGCAAACGGGGCCTCTCTTTGCGGAGCTTAAAGCGGCCTACTTCTTCCTCATCAGAGCTTTGAAAGGGATTATAGCGGCGGTTTTCGGCTGTGTCAACTTTTTTTGTCTTTTTTGCTCTTTAGAGCATAATTAGAGTCGCTGAGCGCTTGCGTTTTGTGAAACTTCAACACTTTTATTTGCAAAAGCGCCCGACCTCGCTCTCAAGTCCCTTATAGTCCGCTTCCAAAAGCCACTCCCCCTTTTTGCCCGGCGATGGAAACAAAAAGCCCGCCCCCGGCATATTGCCGGGGACGGGCGCTGAAGGATTTGCGCGGGTATTAAGCGCTAAAGCCCCTTTATCATGCAGGCCAGCGCGAGCAGCGCGAGCGCGCAGAACTCGACGATGCCGCCGACTGCGGCGGAAACGCCGGGCACGACGCCCAGAACAAAGAGCAAGCCGAGCAGGCCGGCTATAATGCTTATCCAGAGCACGGCCTTGGTCGGGGGTGTAAGTCTCATGATTGCAGCCTCCTTTAGAGTGTTGCCGACATTATATACCTATTTCCTGTGATATTCAAATCAAAACCGCCGGCCGAAAACGCCCCTGGTTCGCGCTTTTGCGCTGCATTTCGCCTTGAAGGCTGGCAATGTCATTAAGTTAAACAGAAAAGAGGACTTTTTAAACTATCTGCCATACTTTCTTAGCGCGGCTGTGCGTACTTTTAAGGGTGTTCGTCCCCGCCTTCGGCGGGGACGAACACCCTGACGTAATGACATTAGCCGAAGGCGGGGGGCGACGCCCAAACTAAATAAGTGACATTGGGAGGCGGAGAGG
>JAUNBN010000297.1 GCA_030527085.1 Oscillospiraceae bacterium | reverse complement strand
TCGCGCGGCACAAGGGCTACCCGACGCGCGAGCACTACGAGGCCATAGAGCGCTTCGGCGTTTGCGAGTACCACAGAATGAACTTTTTAAAGGGTGTAGTATGCGAGGTGTGAGAGAGGAGCTGAAATCAAGGCTGGGAGCCTGCGGCGAGCAGGCCGCCGCCCTCTGGCTGGAGCTCAGGGGCTTTAAAATAGCCGCGCGCAATTTTAACTGCCGCTTCGGCGAGATAGACATCGTAGCAGAAAAGGACGGCTATATTTGTTTTGTAGAGGTCAAGACCCGCGCGAAGGACGCGCCTGTTTCTGGAGCTGAGGCCGTGGACGCGCGCAAGCAGAAGCGGCTTCGTGCCGCCGCGGAGTTCTACTTGCAAAAGAAGCCCTCTTCCTTGCAGCCGCGCTTTGATCTGGTGCTCGTCGAGCGTGAGGGAGAGAGCTTCACCGTTACAGACTGCATAGAAAACGCTTTCGGGGAGTAAGATGGATTTCTTTGACCTGCACTGCGACAGCTTTACCCTCTGCGCCGACAAGGGTCTCGAACCCGTAAAGGGCGCGACGCAACTCCTGCTCGATGAAAGGCAGGGCATAGAGAACTGGATTCAGCTCTTCGCCGTCTTTATAAACGACGAGGTGCGCGGCGAAAAGGCCTTTGCCGCCTACCGCGCTTATGTTTGTTTTATAAAGAAATACGCCGAAAATAACCCCTCGCTGCTCTGCCTTTGCAAGAGCTGGGACGAGGTTGAAGCGGCGCTGGCCGCAGGCCGCTGCGCGGGAATACTCTCAATAGAGAACGCTGCGGCGCTGGGCGGCAGGCTCGAGAATATCTATGAGGCCGCAAAGGACGGCGTGAGAGCGATAACGCTTACTTGGAACGGCGAGAACGAGTTCGCGCGCGGCTGCGGCGAGGGCGGCCATTTAAAGCCTGAGGCGAAAGAGCTTATACAAGCTATGCGCGAATTGGATATAGCCCCGGACGTCTCCCACCTCTCAGACGAGGGCTTGGACGAGGCGCTGTCCATAGACCCGGGCGCTTTTATTGCCACGCACTCGAATTTGAGGACGGTAAACGAGGTTCCCCGAAACCTGCTGCCAGAGCATTTTTGCGAGATATGCGCTCGCGGCGGATTGGTAGGTCTTAATCTCTATACTAGCTTTATTAAAAAAGACGGCGAGCCTGCCTTGAGCGACCTTCTGCGCCACGCCTACGAGATGCTGAGTCTGGGCGGAGAGAAGGCGCTTTGTATGGGGAGCGACTTCGACGGCGCCCAGATGCCCGGCTTCTGCCGCGGTTCGCGCGATATACCCGCGCTTTTTTCAAGCTTTGCGCGGGAATTTGGAGAGGAAACGGCGCGCGGGATATTCCGGGGCAACGCGAGCGCGTTTTTCAAAAAACTGATGTCGTGAGGCTGCTATGGCTTTATTCACAATAGGCGACCCGCACCTCTCGCTTGGCTGTGACAAGCCCATGGACGTATTCAGGGGCTGGGAGAACTACACCGAGAGGCTTTTTGAAAATTGGCAGAGAACC
>JAUNBN010000296.1 GCA_030527085.1 Oscillospiraceae bacterium | reverse complement strand
ACGAAATAGGCGTGTATCGTTGCCGCCAGCGCGCACAGCGCTATATACAGCGAGCTTATCAGAGCGTTTTTCCGCCGCGCGTCAAAATATAAATACAGTGCGAGAACAATAAGGAACTGCGCTGTCAGCGCTGTGTGCCTGAAGGCCCTTTCAAGCAGCACGGGGTTTATCGTAAAAAGCAGCGCCCCCAAAAGCGGCTTCGCCCTCCCCTCGCAGAACAGTGAGAGCAGCAGTGCCGAGGCTCCGCCCTGAAGCATGAAGCTTAGGAGCGTAAAAAGCCCGAAGAACTGGAAGGTCTCGGGCAGCAGGGGCTCTATAAACCTGAAAATCACGCAGAAGAGCGGTATAGAGTCCGTATAGGCAGCGCTTATACCAGCGGGATAGTTGAGCTGCTGAGTGATGCAAAAGGGAAAGGAGAGCGGCGCCTCGCGGTAGGAGAGCCAGCCGACGTAGTGCTGGATTATGTCCTGCTCGATATAGCCGCCGCGTATCCAGCTGTCGTCGGTAAAGTCGAGCGCTTTTAAGCCGAAGATGAGCAGAAAAACAGCCGCACCCAGACCGAGTCCGAGCACGAAGTTTTGTATTTTTCTCTTGTTGGCGTCTAGATTCATCATAGCTCGCTTATTATAATAAATAACGGCTGAAAACTCAACAGACTACTTTGGCAGGGAGCGTCCCTTCGCGTGAAATCCTTGCCCTGTTCTCCCGCCTTCATTTTTGTAAAACACCCAAACTCAGAGCATTGGCCTTCGGCGGAGCAAGCAGTATTAAACACGACTTTAGTCCGCTCCCTTTTGCAGATTCAAAGCGGGGTTTGGGGCAGAATGTAATTCCGAAAGGCGAATACCGACAGGGAAATCCCTGTCGGTATTCGCCTATATTATGTCTGCCGCGGCAGTTTTGTTCTACTCGCCCTGCGGCTCAGGCGTGGTCGGAAGCGCTTTCGCCTGCTTTGCCGCACCAAATATGCTTTTGAACACGTCCAACACAATCTTTGCTACGTCTTTCAAATCAGCGTCTTTAGTTGTTTTCTCCGCGGCGGTTCTTACCACATCAATTAACCGGCCGGAGAATTCCGATTCAAAGAGCTTCTTTACCCAGTCAATATCAGCAACGGTTTTCTTCCCCAGATAAACCTGCTCAAACACATATATTGAACCCTCGCCGAGGGCCGCGATAATGCTTCCCGCTACAATGGCGTTCAAAGCACTTGCGCCCAGAGTTATGCCGGGAATCGCTTTCAGCGCGCCTATCGCGGTTTTCGCGGCGACGCCTACTGTTCCCACCTCGACAATAGAGCTGAGAAACCGCTTTTAATCCTCTCTCTTTTTGATTCCGTACAGCTGTGCGAGCGCGTTTACCTCTCCCACCTCTATCGGAGTAAGTATCAGCGCGTCCGCAATCGGTATCGGAACCGCTCCGACAACAACGCCGGCGGCGGTCGCTGCGCCCGTTATGCTGTGCGCCAAGGCTCTCTTTCGGTTTAGCTTTAAAGCGTCAAGTTCAAATTTCGCGGCCTTTCTGCCCTCCGGCATGA
>JAUNBN010000044.1:4744-8705 GCA_030527085.1 Oscillospiraceae bacterium | reverse complement strand
TAGGGCAGGCCGGGGCTGTCCTCGCGGGTTTGAAAGCTCACCACCGGTAGGCCGGTTGAAAAATACGCAAAGAGCTTGCTGGGAACCTGATTGCCCGCCTTGTTGCCTATATCCAGAAGAAAATCAGCGCTGGCGCAGAGCTCGCGCGCTTGCTCTCCGTCAAGCTCGCCCAGATGCTCGAAGAGCGCAGGGCTGCGGACGAGGGCGCTTGCCAGCGCCTCGCTCTCGTTTCGTCCGGCAAAATAGACCTTGAGCGGCGCGCTTGAAGCGGCGGCGCGCTCGAGCAGCTCAAGCGCAAAGCGCGCGGGGCGATAGGCGTCGTTCATAACGCCGCAGTACACGAGATTGATTTTTCCGTCTTCTATTATAAAGCGCTGCCGGTCGGGGGAGGCGGGCTTTGCAAGGCAGGGAAAGCCGCAGGCGTAAAGCTTTGGCAGGACTTCCTTGTATTCCGGCCAGGCGCTGTACTGCGCATAGAGCTCGGGCGTGGTGATTGCCGCGTCGGCGCCGCGAAACAAGCGCAGCTCCTGCGAGACGCGCCGCGCTCTTTGCTCGGCGGGCAGGGACTCGTTAAAGGCGTAGGGGTCAACCTGATAGACTATCCTTTTATGCGCGCCCTTAAGCGAGAGCGCGGCGGCGCAGGCCGAGAAGGGGAGAATGACTCCCGCCAAAGCGCCGCAGTCTGGCAGCAGGGGGCGCAGGGCGCGCAGCATGGCCCGCTCCTGAAAGCGGTGGCGGGGCCTGTAGCAGCCGGCCCAGAGCTTCAGGGTTTTTAAGGGGTGCGAGAGCGCCCGCCTGAGAAGCGGGGCGAGAGGCGCGCGTCCATTGCTCTTTCGGCGCACGGCGCTTTCAAAGTCCGTCTTGAGGCTCGAAATGCCCGAAAATGTGGGTGCTTTTATAAGAGTGAGGCCGCCTTCTTCGCTCTCAACTGCGGCATCTATCTCGTTTGTAACGCCGAGCACGGCTGCGCGAATACCCTCGCCGGCAAGCTGCCGCGCGAGGCGCAAGACAAGCTGAGCCGTGGCGCTGGGGCTCGCGTTCAGCTCGGGCAGGCAGAAAATTATATCAAATTTCTTCATAAGCTGCTTTCCGCCGCCGCTTTTAACTTGCGGCGCGCTTGCTAATGATAACACAAAACCCGGGGCTTCTTCAATTGCCAAAGGGGTTATCGGGGGAAACACAACGGAAAATCCACGCGTCGGGACGCTCCCGCTTAAGCGCCGCCGTTTGTAATGCTTTTGGCAATCTGCTACAATTAATAAAACTCTGTGAGCGTGATTCATTTTGTGAATCCCGGCGAAAACAGAAAGGGTGCAGCTACTGAAATATGAGAATACTGTGGCTTGTCAATAACCCGCTGCCGCAGGCGTCAGAAAGGCTGGGACTGCCGGTACACAATACCGGAGGCTGGCTCTCTGCCCAGCTCGAGCGGCTCGATACCGAAAAGAACAGCATCAGCGTCTGCTGCCTCTGCGGCGAGCTGAAAGAAGCCGCGCGCATCGAAGCGGGGGGCGTGAGCTTCATCGTCCTCCCGCGGTATGAGGATTCCGCATTAAAAGGCGTTTTCTCCCGCCTGCTGCGCGAGGAGGATCCGGACATAGTCCACATTCACGGCACGGAGTTCTATCACAGCTACGCAATGCTGCTCGCTGCTGAGGGGCGAAGGACTATTGTGTCGATTCAGGGTCTGGTCTCTGTCTACGCGAAACACTATTTTGCAGACCTGCCCGCGAGCTTTCAAAAGCCCTCGCTGCCCAAGCGCCTGCTGTCAAGACTGCTGGGGGTGAGGCTCGTGAAGGACGGCAGAGCGGACTACGAGCGCAGGGGGCAAACCGAGCGCGGCGCGCTGCTCGATGCTTCTAATATAATCGGACGAACCGAATGGGACAGAGCCTGCACGGAGCGGATAAACCCGAAGGCGCGCTATTTCAGCTGCGGAGAGATACTGCGCGCGCCCTTTTACGAGGAGCCGAAATGGAGCTATGAGGCCTGCGAGAAGCACAGCGTATTCATATCTCAGGGCTATTACCCCATTAAGGGCTTTCACAAGTTCCTCTTAATTCTGCCCGAGCTGGCGGCAAAATACCCCGACCTCAAGGTCTATGTTACCGGCAGAGAGCCAAGGCGCAGCGCAACCCCGCTTCGGGAAAGGCTCAACTCCTATCTAAGCGAGTATCCCGGCTGTCTCAAGGCTCTGATGAAAGGCCATGAAGACCGCGTTGTTTATCTGGGGGAGCTGGACGCCTGCCAGGTGAGGCAGCGGCTTTTAAGCGCTAATGTGTTCGTCCTGTGTTCTTCGATAGAAAACAGCCCGAACTCGCTGGGGGAGGCCATGCTCACGGGCACGCCCATAGTAGCCTCGAACGTGGGCGGCGTCTGCGACATGCTGAGAGACCGCGAGGACGGTTATCTCTATCCCTTTAACGAAGAATATATGCTGCTGCACTATATCGACCGCGTCTTTCAGGCGAAAGACGGGTTGCGGTTAATATCCCAAAACAGCGTGCGGCACGCCATGAAGAACCACGACCCCGAGAGGATAACGGCGAGACTCATGGAGATTTACAACACAGTTCTGGGCGAGGAAAGCTAGGTTTGCATAAAGAGCGAGGGCGGCCGATGGCCATCCTCGCTCTTTTAATCGGCAGCGGCGTTAAAGAGGATTAGATGCTGCCTCACCTGTCGTTAAACCAGGGTGTTTTTCCCCCCCGGGGGGGGGGTAAAAAAACCATAAAAATTTTCCCGAGGCGGGTGGCCCCGCTTATAACCGCCCCGGGCCGTGTTTTTCGACTATCGCGAGCATTTTGTCCCAGTTTTTCTCCATGTCGGCAACGAGAGCCAGCTGAGTGCGCGCCCGGTCGAGGTTGTGCCCCTCGCGGCTCGTTTTGAAGTAGTGGTCGCCCTCGAGGTGGTCGGTCAAAAAGCGCGCGCCGCATTCGAGCGTTATTATCTTGGCTCCCCAGGGCAGGGCGTCTATCTCGGCTTCGGTGAGCGCCTCGCCCGCCGCCTCAAGGTAACCCCGGGTATAGGCCTCGAAAAGCTCTAAATTGAGCGCCACCTTGCTGAGCTCCCGCTCGTCCTCCTCGGCGCGGTTCGCTCCCGAGCGAATGGCATCGCCGAAATCGTAAAGGGCCGAGCCGGGCATAATGGTGTCGAGGTCGATTATGCAAACGCCCTCGCCGCTCGCCTTATCTATAAGTATATTGTTGAACTTCGTGTCGTTGTGCGTCACCCGAAGGGGTATCTCGCCGCTTGCGAGGCGGGTTGTGAAATAGCCGCACTCATCCTCGCGCGAGAGAATGAAATCTATCTCGGCGGCCGCCTCGCTCCTCCTGCCCATCACGTCGGCCTCGACGGCGCGCTTCAGCGCCGCGAGCCGGGCGGGGGTGTTGTGGAAGTCGGGTATGGTCTCGTGCAGGGTCTCGGCGGGATAGCTCTCCAGTCTGCGCAGAAAGCCGCCGAAGCTGCGCGCGCAGGAGCGAAACTGCTTCGTGCTTGAGGCGTGCTCGAGGCAGACTATATCCTCAATCAGCTTAAAGCAGCGCCAGGCCCCGCCCTCGCTGTCCGTGAAAAGGGGATCGCCCGTTTCGGTCAGCATTACGTTCAGCGTCTCGCGCTCCGGGTCACCGCCCGAGGCTACTATGACCTCGCGCAGAAACTGCGTTACGCCGATTATATTCTCCATGACCTCGCGGGGGTTTTTGAACACAAAATCGTTGATGCGCTGCATAATATAGCTGCGGCCGTCCCCCGCTTTAACTACAAAGGTGTCGTTTATATGGCCCGTCTCGTTGCGCTCTATTTCTTTTATTTCCTTTATAAAAGGGTAGGCCGATATAGCCTCCTTAAGAAGTTCCTCTGTTTTTTTACCCACTAAAACGCTCCTTTTTTTAAGAATGACCCTCTCAGTTTATTATATTTCGCTGCGCTTTTCAACAGTATTTGCCCCTCGTTTTTTTCA
>JAUNBN010000044.1:0-4734 GCA_030527085.1 Oscillospiraceae bacterium | reverse complement strand
AGTCCCCCCTGCGGCGGGGAGGAACACCCTAAAAAGTACGCACAGGCCGAGCTGAAACAAATGCGTAGAGGAATTAAAGAGTTCTTTTTCTGCTTAATTTAATGACATTGAGCCTGCGACGGGGACTGCAGCATTACACGGGCTTTTCAACAGCATTCAAAAACAGAGACGGCGAAGAAAAAGGGCCTCTGTCAGGCTGAGGCTGCGGGCCTGAGTCTTAAGGCAGACGTCTCCTGCTTGCCGCATAAAGAGAAGCATAAAAACTTCAGTTTTGCTAAAAGATAAAGGCGGGAGAAAGCGAAAATCCCGCTTTCTCCCGCGCCGCTGTTTCTCAGGCGTTTATAATGTTTATCTGGCAGGTCCTCATAGCCGCGAGCGCGTTCGCGTGGCCTTCGGGGGTAACGCCCGCGCAGCAGGCGGCGTCCACCGTTATCTCGGTCTGGGGGAAGAAGACCTTGAGCATTATGGCGTTGGTAAGCACGCAGATATCCGTGCACAGGCCGATGAGGACTATTTCCTCCGGCCCCTCGGGGTAGGTCTTCTCTATCCATTCGGGAAGCTGCTTTGCGCCGAAGCCCTGCTTTTCAAAGCCGCGGCACTGCATATCCAGAAAGAGCTTTTCGATTTCCGGCACGAGCCGCCAGCCGTCTGTGCCCTTTTTACAGTGCTGAATGGGCAGATGCCTGCCCTCGAGCGTGGAGAGGTACTGTTCGCTGTGGGTGTCCTTGGTGTAGATAACGTCGCCGTCAAAGTTCTTTATTTTTTTTATAACGGCGGGAACCGTCTTTACGGCCTCGGCGGTACCGAGCGCGCCGTTGACAAAGTCGTTCTGCATGTCCACTACGATAAGCAGCCTTTTCATCTCTGATTCCTTTCCGCTTTGCGGTTTTCTTTTTTCGCGTGTGTCCCATCGCGCGGATTTTTCGCTGTCTTTCCCCCGCCTACGGCGGGGGAAAGACAGCGTATTACACGCTCTTGGGCCACTCCCCTTTTTTTTAGAGCTCTACTTCTTGGAGCCTTACCAGAGTTTTGATATATATCTCGCAGGCCTGCAGCGCCCTCTCGATTTTCAGGCCCTCGTTCTTCATGTGGCAGGAGCCGACCCACTCAGGGTCCTCCTTCTCCTGACCGGGAAACTCGAGGCCGTAGGAGACCGCGTTTTCCATATGGCGCGCGTAGGTGCCGCCGGACATTACAAAGGGCTTCTCCTCGCTGCCTGTCACCTCGTTGTAAATTTCGCACATGAGCTTGACCGCCGGGTTCTCGGGGTCCATGTAGAAGGGGCCGCTGTTGCTTACGTTCACGGCCTCGAAGCCGTTTGCTCGCGCGGTTTCGGCCACCCTTGCCTCAAGCTCCCCGGCGGTGATGGCGGTGGGGTAGCGGCTGTTTACGTTGAGGACTATTCTATCATCTTTAAGCGTGAGCACGCCGCCTATTATTGAGAGCGGCGCGAAGAGCCCGTCGTCGCAGGCTATTCCGAACTGCTCGCCGTCGAAGCTGCTCGCAGCAAGACTGACAAAGGCCAGCGCACGCTGTTCGGCCTCGCTGAGAACGCCGCTTTTAACAAGGAAATCGGCCAGGATATAGTTGGCGTTAATGCCCTCGTGCGGCGTGCCCGCGTGCGCGGCGACTCCCTTGGCGGTTACCTTTACGCCGGAAGCCTCTTTAGCGACGCTGACGCGCTCGAAGTCCGCCGCGGCCTGCTCGAGCTTTTCAAAGCATTCAAGCTTCAAGAGCGCTTCGGCGGTATCGGCGACCACGTTGCTCGCAACGCCGCCCTCGAGCTTTAAGATAACTCCGCCTTTGAGAGGGGGGGAGACCAGGTCTGCGGAATAAATGCCCTTTTCGCCGTGCCCCACGGGGAAGCCCGCGTCCGGGGTAAAGGCGAAGACCGGCTGGGGGCAGCGGGATTTGTAGTACTCTATATCGCTCATGCCTGTCTCCTCGTCGAGACCCAGTATGAGGCGGACGCCGTATTTCAAATCGGCGGCCTTGTCTATAAGGTATTTCGCGGCGTAGGCGGCGACGACGAAGGGCCCCTTGTCGTCTATAACGCCTCGGCCTATCAGAAAGCCCTCGCGCTCCTCGCAGCGGTAGGGGTCGCCGAACCAGCCCGTGCCCTCGGGCACAACATCGAGATGGGCTACTATGCCTATATGCCTGTCCTGCGGGCCGTAGGCGGCGTAGGCTATGCGGCCCTCGCAGTCTGCTACGGTCTCGAAGCCGAGCTCGCGGCAAAGCTCCATGGCCTCGAGCTGCACCTTTCTCACACCCGCGCCGTAGGGAGCGTCCGGCTCGGGAGCGGCCTTGACGCTTTTGATATCCACCAGACGCTTTATATCGCGAAGCAGGGCTTCCTTATTGGAGAGGACGTAGCTCGTGTATTCTCCGGCCATATAATATTCTCCCACTATCGTTTTTAATATTATAACACAACACAAATTTCGCAAACAGAGGGCATTGTGCCGAACATCCCCTTTTTCAGTTCAATAGTTTGTGTTAAAATGCACCCTATGGGAGAGAGCTTTTTGAAAAAAAAGGAAGTCCTGTTTCTTATAGCCGCCGCGCTGCTCGCGGGTGTAGTGCTGCTGGCGCTCCGCCTTACGCCGGGGGGCAATACGGCGGTGGTGTATATAGACGGCGAAAAGGCGCGCAGCATAAGCCTTGAAAACGAGGGTGTCTATCATATCGAGGCGGCGCTGCCCGTAACTCTCGAGGTGGCCGAGGGACGAATACGCTTTGTGAACTCTCAATGCCCCGACCTTCTCTGCGAGGGCTTCGGCTGGATAGGCGAAACAAACGACTTCGCCGCCTGCCTGCCTGCGGGGGTGGTAGTGCTGATAGAAGAGGGCGGCAATGAGTAGGTGCAAGGGGAGTGGCTCAAGGGCGTGTAATACGCTGTCTTTCCCCCGCCGTAGGCGGGGGAAAGACAGTAAAAGAATCCACGCAGTGGGACACTCCCGGTGCAAGTATTCACTTGCGCATAAATACTTGTTATGTTAAATTGGTTGCGCATGAGATTAGAACGGAAAAGGATAAAGCGAAGTGCTTTTTAATTCTTGGCAGTTTTTAGTGTTTTATATTGTTGTATTTGTTTTGTATTATGCCTTGCCTCACCGGTATCGCTGGGTAATGTTGCTTCTTGCAAGCTATTATTTTTACGCTTGTTGGAACAGTGAGTTGCTTATACTTATCATGGCAATAACAGTAGTAACATACTTTTGCGGACGGGTTCTTCCAAAGTTGGAAGGTGGACTTAAAAAGCTGTTTCTATGTCTTGGGACAGGGATTCCGCTTTTGGCGCTGCTTTTCTTTAAGTATTTCAATTTCCTCGGCGAAAACTTAAATAATGTATTTCGTTTTTTTGCACTCCCAGTGAATATTTCGAGCATGCAGATTATTCTTCCTGTGGGTATTTCTTTCTATACTTTCCAAGCCTTAAGCTATGTCATTGATGTCTATCGTGGAAGCAGCAAGGTTGAAAAGCACATAGGTTTCTACGCTCTTTATATTTCATTTTTCCCTCAACTCGTAGCGGGACCTATAGAGCGCTCATCTAATTTGTTGCCGCAGTTTTATAAGGAGCACAAATTCAACTACGATGACGTAGTACTTGGACTGAAAACCATGACATGGGGTTTTTTCAAAAAAATTGTTGTAGCGGATACGCTTGCCATTTACGTTGATAAGATTTATGGCTCACTGCCGCAGTATACAGGTTTTGTCCTGCTTCTCGCTAGCTCTTTTTTCGCAATTCAGATTTATTGTGATTTTTCGGGTTATTCCGATATTGCCATCGGTGTTGCGCAGACGCTTGGTTTCCGGCTTATGAAAAACTTCAATAGCCCCTATTTTTCTAAGTCTATACGTGAGTTTTGGAAACGCTGGCATATTTCCCTCTCGACATTTTTTATGGATTATATCTACATACCCTTGGGCGGAAGCAAGGTTAAGCTTCCGCGATATGTATTCAATATAATGCTCACTTTTATTGTAAGCGGTCTATGGCACGGAGCAAACTGGACATTTGTGTTGTGGGGAGGACTGCACGGTATATATATAGTGGCCGGTAGACTAACAGCGAATTTGCGCAAAAAAATGTCTCAATCTTTAAATCTGAATAAGAACACAGCTTTAACAGCTATTTGGAAAGTGTGTTTTACTTTTATGCTCGTCAGCGTTGCATGGATCTTTTTCAGGGCGGATACTGTAAATGATGCCGTATATATTTTTAAAAATATGTTTGCCGGCGTGTCACAACCGCTAGCGTATATAACAGCAGGGATTGAACAACTGGAGTTTACCGCAGTAAAAGCCTGCTCTATCATACTCTCAACGACGCTTCTCTTTGCTTTTGACTTCGTTGACATGAAACATGATATAATGACAAAAATCAGTAATTCAAACACTATTATCAGATGGGTCATTTATTACGCTGTTCTATTGATGATTCTAGTAGTTGGGCAGTTTGGGCTTTCGCAGTTTATTTATTTTCAGTTTTAAGAGGCATTTAATGAAAAAACTCGTTTTAAAGCTTCTGTGCTTCACTCCAATAATTATTGCTGTTCTAATAACAAATATAATAGTTGACCCCGCTCGTATTTTTACACGCAACTTTGAAAAAGACGTTGCTTCTTTGTTGGCGGGGGGGGAAGGCGTACAGTTTAGTGGTGATATGGATGAGAGAACTCTTCAAATAGAGATTGTTTCAATGCAAAAAAACCGGCCAAATAC
>JAUNBN010000043.1 GCA_030527085.1 Oscillospiraceae bacterium | reverse complement strand
GTGGAGCTACTGGTCAGAATCGAACTGACAACCTGCGCATTACGAATGCGCTGCTCTGCCATTGAGCCACAGTAGCGTTTAAGCTTTTATATTTTAATATTTTTACGCCTTTAAGTCAAGTCGAAGCGTGGTAGGAAGTGCCCCACCGCGTGGGTTTTTCGCTGTATTCCCCCCGCCGAAGGCGGGAGAAATACAGTTAAAAGTTACTCAGAAGGGCTCTTTCCGCTGTAAATCAACGCCTGTTTATTGTTATTCGGCCCGAATGTGATATAATATTGTCAGGTTTTGATTTTTGCGCTATCGGGAGTTTAATTTTGAACAGGCCTCGGCTAAAAGATTTTTTCACTGTTCCGAACATTTTAAGCTATTTCAGAATCCTTCTGATACCCCTGTTTTGCCACCTCTATTTGAACGCCGGAGAGCCGCGCGACTACTATCTTGCGGCCTTTGTAATAGGCGTTTCCGGCCTTACCGACTTCTTGGACGGCATAATTGCGCGCAGGTTCAATCAGCGCACCGAAATAGGCGAGATACTCGACCCTCTGGCGGACAAGCTCACCCAGGCCGCCGTCGTGCTCTGCCTGGCCTCGCGCTACCCGCTAATGTGGCTGCTCTTCGCGCTGCTCATCATGAGAGAGAGCTATCTTTTGATAGAGGGCGTTATAATGCTCAAAAAAGGCAAGAGTCTGCACGGCGCGCGCTGGTACGGCAAGGTCTCGACCTTTATATTCTACCTTGTAATACTGGCTCTGCTGCTCTTTCCCGAGCTGCATCCCACCGCCGTCACAGCGCTCATACTCTTCTGCGCGCTGTGGCTGCTTATAGCGCTTGTTATGTATGTGTCAGCCTACTCCGCAATGAAAAAGGAGGACGCCTCATGCCCCTCTACGAATTCGACTGCCAAGCCTGCAAAAAACGCTTCTCAAGAGAAATGAGCGTGAGCGAGCGCGGCGCAGGGGAAATAGTCTGCCCCGACTGCGGCTCGCGGGAGATCGAGCAGGTGTTCAGAGCGGTGCATATAAACACCCGCAAGGCCTCCTGCGAGCATGGACAGAGCACCGGCTGCAAAGGCTGCTGCCGCGAGTGCTGAGGCCGCTTGACAGCCGCCCTCGCCCCGAGCTAAGATAAGAAAGGACGCGGGCGCTTTCGGCGCCGCCGCGTCCCCTTACAGGCGGCGCATAATTCGTCCGTCTGTTTATATACCGCCCGCGCTTAGCCGCGGGCAGTTTTATATTTTTCAAACAGCTCGCTTAAGCGCGGAGCTGCCGTCCAGCGTCTTAAAAGTGCTTTTGATGATAATCGCTGAGATAATAAAGGTCAGCGCGTCGGAGACGGGCATGGAGTACAAAACGCCGTCGAGCCCGAAAAAAACGGGACGCAGAAAGGCGAATCCCATACCGAATACTATCTCCGCGAGAGCGCGGTAGAGGTCGCCGCTCTGCCCATAGCCTGCAGGAAGATGAAAGTCCCCTTGTTCACGCAGGCAAAGAGAGTCATGCAGAGGTATACCCTGAAGCACTTTACCGCGAATTCGGTATAGTAGGCGCTCTCGTTCGCAGCCCCGAATATTGAGATCAGCTGCGCGGGAAGGAGCTCAACTATGAGCAGCGCAGCCGCCCCAAGGACTAGCTCGCATCCGAGCATAAAACGCAGCAGCGTTTTTGTCCTGTCGCGGCGTCCCGCCCCGAGATTGTAGCCCACCACGGGAATGCAGCCCGCCGCTATGCCTATGGAGACGGAGATTACTATCTGAAAGAACTTCATAACTATCCCTATGACCGCCATAGGTATCTGGGCGTAGCGCGCCTGTGAGAAGATTTCATCGAGCGCACCGTACCTCAGCACCATATTCTGCACCGCCGCCATACAGAGAACGACGGAGAGCTGCGAGAGAAAGCTGCTGACTCCCAGAGGCAGAAATCTGGCCGTCAGCTTCCCCGAAAAGCCGAAGCCTCCCTCTCTTATGCTCATCGTCTTCATATGGAAGATATACCAAAGCGCCAGAGCCGCCGTAAGCACCTGACCCAAAACCGTCGCAACGGCCGCTCCCATCATGCCCCATCTGAAGCCGTAAATGAACAGGGGGTCGAGAATTATATTCACCGCCGCTCCGGCCAGAGTGGATATCATAGCAAATTTGGGACTGCCGTCCGAGCGGATAATCGGATTCATCGCCTGCCCGAACATGTAAAAAGGCAGCCCGAGACTTATCCAGAAGAAATATTCCTTTGAATGGGCGAAGGTCTGCTCGTTGACCCGCCCGCCGAAGAGCGTAAGTATGTCCTCGCTGAAAACGAGAAAGGCGGCGGTGAGCAGTGCGCTCACGATGAGGCAGAGCGTCACGGCACTGCTCACGCTGCGGCCCGCCTCCTCATTTTTGCCGGCTCCCAGGCTGAGGCTGACAAAGGCGCAGCAGCCGTCGCCTATCATTACGGCCAGGGCCAGTGCCACGACCGTCAGCGGAAAGACGACGGTGTTCGCCGCGTTGCCGTAGGAGCCGAGGTAGTCGGCGTTGGCTATGAAAATCTGGTCTACTATGTTATAGAGCGCCGCCACCAGCAGCGAGATGGTGCAGGGCACGGAATACTTGAGCATGAGCCTTCCCGGCCTTTCGGTTTCAAGATATGAGTTTTCTTTCTCTTGCATTATTTCTCCTCCTTTTGTCTTCGGGCAAACCCCATAGAGCAACAAAAAAAGCGTGCGGTAAAAGCTGGATTTACGCTTTCGCCACACGCATTTTCTTTAAGCTCGGCCGAGATTCTCCCCGTCGGGCTCTGATTATGCTGTTTTACAGCGGCGCGGAAGCTTATCTCCCGCACCTTGCACAATAATTTTACGCCGCTTTTGGGTAAAATGTCAAATGGGTATTTTCAACAAAAATTGGCCTGTAAGCGTGTAATGTGCTGTCTTCCCCCCCCGCCTGCGGCGGGGGAAAGACAGCGAAAAATCCACACGGCGGGACACACCCAAAGAATAAAACTTCCGGGCGCTGACTGGAGCGGTTCAATAGCGGATCTTCGAGACTGTATTTCTCTCGCCTCCGGCTATATCATTAAGTTAGGTATCACCTATATCCTCTCTACTTGCGCGCTCGCGCGCCTGATGATATTATTTAGGCATTATGAGCGCAAACTACTCGAAAACCGTCAAAAAAAAGCGCGTCAAGCCGCGCCGGTCGCCCCTGCTTGCCCTGCTGCTCGCGCCGGTGGGCGCGGCGGCCTTCTTTTGCCTTTGGCATTTTGCGATAGCGCGGCCCTCAGTCACTTTGATTGGCAGCGAAAACCTCGTCTTAAGCTACGGCACCGAATATGAGGAAAAGGGCGCTTCCGCAAGCTTTCTGGGCCGCGACGTCTCGGAGCAAATTGAGATAAGCGGCGAAGTCGATACCGCTACGCTCGGCGTTTATGAGCTTGTCTACACCTACAAAACGCCGCCCTTCGGCCTGCCCGTCAGCGCGTATCGCAGCGTAACAGTCGAAGACAGGCGCATACCCGAGCTCTCTTTAAACTATACCGACGACATGACAATAGACCTGGGCTCGTCCTTTGTGGAGCCGGGCTACACGGCTTGGGACAACTACGACGGCGACCTCACGAGCAGCGTCGAGGTAGAGGGCGAGGTGGACGCTTCAACAGCGGGCGTTTATGAGCTTATATACAGCGTGAGCGATTCGAACGGCAACAGGGCTCTGGCGACGCGGCGCGTCACTGTGGCCGAGTCCTCCCCGCTTTCAGCCTCGCTCGCAGATTTCTCGCTGGAGGGCTATTTCCCGACGGCGATACTGCCCGAAAGCGAGGACGCGGGCGAGGAGTACATACTCGACACCATATTCGTCGGCGACTCCATAACCCAAAACTACGCGCGGCTGGGCAATATCCCCTACGAAAACGTCTGGTACAAGGCGAGCATCAACCCCCTGCTCGCGCGCGAGTGGACGCTTGAGATAGACGGCGCGGAGAGCGGGCTTACTTTAATAGAGGCCGCGGCGCTCTACAAACCTCGGAGAATCGTAACGCTTATGGGCGTAGGCTGCGTGGGCTATATGTCTCCCGAGGAGTTTACGGGCCACTACCGCTCGCTCATAGAGGGCGTTTTGCAGGTGAGCCCCGACACCGAGCTTATCGTGCAGAGCGTCTACCCTCTGGTGAGCAGCTACGACCTTTCCGGCTCAAGCGAGAACAACACGAAGATTAACGCCTACAACTACTATCTCGCCGAGATGTGCGCCGATATGGGGCTTAAATTTCTCAATGTGGCCGAGATACTAAAAAACGAGGAGGGTTACGGCCCGGACGACTACTTCATCGACGGCTTCCACCCCACCGCCGCGAAGAACGACGAGATAATGCTCTACATCCGCACCCACGCGCCGCTCGATTGAGGCGGCTGAATCAAAGGCGGGAGAAACACCGAACATGAATACCGCCGATTTTATTCAGGAGAACAAAAATGAAGAATAACACCCTGCTGCTGATTTGCCTCGCGCTGGCCCTGCTTCTCGCCGCCTGCTCTTCGGGCGCAAGTTCTTACACAACGGTTGATACGGCCGCGGCCGCCGAGGCGCTTAAGGCCGCCGAGTTCGATGGCGAAAAGACCTTTGAGAGCTTTAATTTGGCGAGCGCGGACTATGTTGACGACGTTCTCGCCATAGACACGGAAAGGCTCGCCTCCTACAGCGTGCTCATACCCGCCGAGGACGACGACTGCTGCATGGCGCTGCTGCTCATACCGCTCGAGGGCGAGTATGATACCGTTAAAAACCAGCTCACTAACTCGATGAGCAACTACCAGAAGCGCTGGGACAACTACCTGCCCGAAAAGGCCTATCTCGTGAGCGGGCGCATGGAGACGGAAATCGGCGACTGCCTCGTCTGCCTCATAAGCCCCGATAACGACGCGGCGCTGGACGCCGTGCGCTCGGCGGCGAGCTAGGCAGCCAGATAACGGCCATTTAAACCAAGGTGTTTACCCCGCCTTCAACCTATGTCACTATATCAGGGAGCTCCCCCGCCTTCGGTGGGGGAGCTCCCTGAAAAAAACGCAGTTGAGCCGTAATTCTGTGAACGCAAGTGTGTGTCCCACCGCATGGATTTTTCGCTGTCTTTCCCCCGCCGTAGGCGGGGGAAAGACAGCATAATACACGCTTATATAGGCCACTCCCGAACGCAATTAATGGCATTGGCCTTCGGCGGGGCGTCTCTGATTCAAAGACATTACTGCCAAAGGCGGGGATAGTTTTGGCCTCAGCGGCGGCGTTTTCTCGAGGAACTGCCGCTCGTGTTACCGGAGCTTGAGCGCGCGCCGTTTTCAGCCTTCGCCGCGCTCTTGCGGCGCTTTTTGTTTTTCTTTATTCTGCGCGTGGCCACGAGCGCAAACCAGAGATAGAAGATGATTATTAAGAATATTATAACATAGATTATCTTGGCGGCGGTGGAACTCAGAAGCTCACCTATGATATCCATGGTCATAACGAAGCGGGAGAGCGTCACGCTCTCGCGCGAGACGAGGCTGGCCTCGCCCACTTCCCTGCCGTCGAGCAGGACGGCAGCAGAGCCTATCTCCTGCCCGCTCTCGACGGGCGCGCTGACGCTCTCGGGCAGCTCGGTCTCGTAGCTCACGGTGTAGTCGGTGTTGGCCTTGTTTAAAACGGCGAAGACCGCCGTGTCCGGGTAGACCAGCAGCGCGTCCTTGCCGCGCGCGTATTTGAGCTCTATCTCCGCTATGGCCTCGCTCTCGTCAACGAGATTGACGAGCTCGAGGTTTTCAAAGGCCCAGTCGTAGATGAGGCGCGTGTCCGTAAAGGCGGAGTTGCCGCCCTGCTCCCAGACTCGGTAGTCCGTCTCGAAGGGGCCGCCGAGCACTACCAGGAGAAAGCTCATGCCGTTCTTCTGAGCCGCAGAGACGAGGCAGCGCCCGGCTTCGTCCGTCGTGCCGGTCTTTATGCCCTTTATATATGAGGTATAGTAATAGCTCGTCGGGTCCTGCATGAGCACCGTCGTCGCCAGGGTGACGGCCTCGTTTTTGTTGGTGGCGGCCTTGTCGTAGCGCGCCAGCTGGCTTATCTCCCAAAAACCCGGAACGCTCATCGCCCACTGAGTTATGATGCTCAGATCCCGCGCCGTGGTGTAGTGATCGGCGTAAAACACGCCGTGGGGGTTGCTGAAATGGGTGCCGGTGCAGCCGAGCTCGGCGGCCTTGGCGTTCATCATATCTATAAAGCTCTGACCGCCGAAGTAGTCGCGCACCGCCGAGGCCGCCTCGTTGCCGCTTTGCAGCATCATGCAACAGATGAGGTCGTACATTGAGAGCTCCTCGCCCACAACAAGGCCGGCTGTGGAGACGTTGAGGCCGTCGAACTCGTTCCAGACGCCCTCGGGCACGGTGACCACAGTCCCCTTTAAATCGGCGCAGAGCTCCATTGCCAGCGCCGCGGACATTATCTTCGTGCAGGAGGCCGGGTGCAGCTCTACGTCGGCGTTCTTTTCGTAGATGACCTCGCCGGTATCGAGGCTTAAGAGCAAAACGGCGTTTGAGGCTATTTCTATGTTGAAGCCATAGTCCACGGCTTGCGCCTTTACGGGCGCGAGACTCAGCCCCGCTATAAGGCAGAGCGCGGCAAAAAGGGATATCGGATTCTTAAGGCTTTTCTTCATAAGCTCGACTCCCGCCGCCTAGTTTAAGGCAGCGCTTTCGGAAAATATTTCTTCTGTTCGCGCGCGCAGCGCCGCGTGTTCGGGCTTTTTTAATCCCTCGTCGCGCTCCAGCAGTCCGGCGGCCGCCCTCTGCGCGGCGTGCAGCAGCTGCTCGTCGGCGGCTAGGTCGGCTATACCCAGCGCGGGCAGGCCGTGCTGCCGCCTGCCGAGGAAGTCGCCGGGGCCGCGCGCCTTCAAGTCGGCGCGGGCTATCTCAAAGCCGTCGCTCGTGGAAGTTAAAACCTTGAGCCTCTCTTTCGCGCTTTCGGACTTCGTGTCGGAGACGAGCACACACCAGCTCTCTCGCTCGCCGCGCCCCACCCTGCCGCGAAGCTGGTGCAGCGCCGAGAGTCCGAAGCGTTCGGCGGTCTCTATTATCATCAGCGCGGCGTTCGGCACGTCCACGCCCACCTCTATAACTGTGGTGGAAACCAGCGCCTGCGTTTCGCCCTCGGCGAAGCTTTTCATCACGGCCTCTTTTTCCTTGGGCTTCATCCTGCCGTGCAGCAGGCCGATTTCAAGCCCCGAAAGATAGCCTTTCTCAAGCTCCTCCTTATATTCAAGCGCGGACTTAAGTTCGCCTGCGCCCTCGCTGTCCTCAACCAAAGGGCAGACGATATAAGACTGCGCGCCCTCCTCGGCCAGCTTTTTTACAAAGCCCAGATAGCGCGGCCTCAAATCGCTCGAGACGAGGCGGGTCTTTACCCGCTTGCGCCCGGGAGGCAGCTCGTCGATTATCGAAATGTCCAAGTCGCCGTAGATTATGAGCGAGAGCGTTCTCGGTATGGGCGTGGCCGACATTACCAGAAGATGCGGCCTCTCGCCCTTTTGCAAAAGCGCCGAGCGCTGCTCCACGCCGAAGCGGTGCTGCTCGTCCGCTACTACCAGTCCCAGCTTTTTGAAGGCGACGCCCTCGCCTATTACGGCCTGCGTTCCTACTACGAGGTCTATTTCCCCCGCGGCAAGCCTCTCCAAAAGGACGGTTCTCGCGCGTCCCCTGAGCGCGCCTGTCAGCAGCCCCACCTTGAGGCCCAGGGGAGAGAGCAGGCGCTCAAAGGTGTCCGCGTGCTGCCTCGCGAGTATCTCAGTCGGCGCCATCACTGCGCTCTGCCAGCCGCTTTCGGCCGCGCAGTACACCGCGGCTGCCGCGCAGACCGTCTTGCCCGAGCCCACGTCTCCCTGCAAAAGCCGGTTCATGGGGCATCCGCTACCCAGGTCTTTTGCTATCTCGTCTATGCTGCGCCGCTGCGCCGCCGTGAGCTCAAAGGGCAGCTTTGAAATAAAGCTCTCCAGCCCCTCTGACGAGAGCTTGGCGGATGTAGAGGCCCGGCTCTTTGAGCGCAGGAGCGCGAGGCCTAAAGAGAGTGTCAGGAGCTCCTCGAAAATAAAGCGCCTGCGGGCCTTCAGGGCCTGCTCGCGGTTTTTCGGAAAGTGTATATTTTCAGTGGCTTCTGTTATGCCCGGCAGCTCAAACTCGCTTCTCAGCTCCTCGGGCAGGGTTTCCCGCAAGTCCTTTGAGGCGAGGCTCAGCGCGTTTTTTACACAGTTGGCTATAATGCGCGAGCTTAAGCCCTCGGTAAGCTGATAGAGCGGAGCGAGCGTTCCCATTTCCTCGCGCTTCACCACGAGCGGATTCGTCATCTCGCGCGCGAGCAGGCCGCCCGCGAGCTTGCCGTAAAAGACATAGTCCCCGCCCTCCTTGAGCGAGGCGGGCGCGTACTTGTTGTTGAACCAGACGAGGTTCAAATCCGCCTCGCCGTCCTCGGCCAGCACGCGGTAGAGCGTACGGCCGCCGCTTATACGCGCCGCGGGCAGCTTCTTGGCCACCCTCGCGGCGACGGCGCAGGGCTCGCTTAAGGGCGCCTCGCTTATCGTATAGGCCTTGGTGTAGTCCGTATAGTCGCGCGGATAGTAACGCAAAAGAGCGCCTACGGTAGTAACGCCGAGCCTCGCAAACTGCCCGGCGCGCCGCTCGCCGACGCCCTTTAGATATTTTATATCCCGTGAAAGTTGGTTCATGTCCTCAGGCGCTTCAAAAACCGAGGCGCTCATTC
>JAUNBN010000295.1 GCA_030527085.1 Oscillospiraceae bacterium | reverse complement strand
CTCAAAGCGGCGCTCCTTTTTAAACTGCGGCAGCAGCTCTCCCGCGCGCGCTATGGGCCCGCTTATGACCTGGGGAAAGAAGCTTATAAAGAGGGCGAAGCTTATAAAATCGCGCTCAGGTCTCTCGCCTCTGTAAACGTCAACGAGATAGCCTGTGAGCTGCAGGGTATAAAAGCTTATGCCCAGCGGCTGCACGAGGGAGAACCCCGCTGAAGCGCCGGGAGAAAACAGCCCCGCGAAAAAGTCAAGGTACTTGAAAAACAAGAGCACCGCCGCAAAGAAAGCCACGGACAGCGCGAGCAGGACTTTTCGCCTCGGCTTTGAGCTCTCGCGGTCTATCAAAACAGCCGCGAAATAGCCCAGCGCCGCCGTGGCAAGCACCAGCAATCCGTAGGCGGGCAGCGCCCACATATAAAAGACCAGGCTCGCGAGCAGCAGGAAGGCGCTCTGCCATTTATGGGGCAGGGCGAAGCAGACTGCCGCCGCGATGGCGAAGAATATTAAAAAGAGCGGGGTGGCAAAAGACATCGGTTCAATCCTTATAATAGCGCTCTACGGCCTCGGGGTGCTCGTTTGTGTCGGTGAAGATGAGGCGGGCGAGCGTAAGCTTTTCCGGCGGGACGAGGTGAAAGCCGTCGTAGAAATTGTCCTCGTTTTGCGTGTACTCGTTTATGAACTCGAAATCGTAGACCGTGGCGCGCCCTTTTAAGAAATCCAGCAGCTTCGCTCTCTCCTCCTCTATTCCCGCCTTATCCACGGCGAGGGTGAAGAGGCTCTCGTGCATGGGCGGGATAACAAAGGTTAGCTTAATACCCTCGGCCTCGCAGTAGTCGATAAGCTCCTCGAGCTGCTCGAGCACCTCGGGCTCAAGCGTATAGTCTATAATCCCGCCGTAGATGAGCACGGCGTAGTAGTAGAGGTCCTCTCGCACCTCACCTACCCGCGCCTCTGTGAGCGTGTATTCGGCCTCGGGGTCGGTCGGGTCCTCCGGGTATTCCAGCCAGTCGCCGCGGTCCAGCAGCGAGGCCGCGAGATTTTTCGTCTTCCAGCGGACGGCGTCCGCCGCCTGCAGCCAGTTGCCGAAATTAAAGGTAAATTTTGAAAGGCTTTCGGCCTGCTCGCGCACGGCCGGAATGCGCCCCGCGTCCTGCTCTCCGCGGCACATATAAAAGCTCACGCCGAACACAACCTCCTCAAGCTCGCAGCGCTCGGCCGCGAACCAGAAAAGCTCGAGCTGCTCGCCCAGAGTAGAGCCGCCGAAGGCCGCCATGGCGTAGTCCTCGCCGCATATTTCCTCAATGTAGTCCGTGTTGAGGTTGGCCATGCGGCTGTCGCCGAAGATGAGCCTGGTCGGGCGCTCGAGCATTATCGCGCGAATGGAGGAAAGCGGCCTCGAGAGGTAGGTGGCGTCTCCCCGCAGGCAGAAGTAGTCGTAGGGCTCGAAAAGAAAAAAGACGAACAGAGCCAGAATAAAGGGCAGCGCGTAGAGCGCCAGATTTTTGAAAAATCTCTTCAGTTGCCGCCCGCCTCCTTTCTCTCCCGATTCTTTGGAAAACGGCCCAAATCGC
>JAUNBN010000042.1 GCA_030527085.1 Oscillospiraceae bacterium | reverse complement strand
ACCGCGACCCCCTGCCCGAGGAGCAGGAGGCCTGCCTCGACTGGCTGCGCGCGCAATTCAAGCTCGTTTCACCCAAGCTGATAGTTTGTCTGGGGCGCATAGCCGCCCAGCGGCTCATCGGCCCCGATTTCAAGGTCACAAAGGACCACGGTAGAATAATGCAGAAGGGCAAGGTGCTGATGTGCGGCACCTACCACCCCGCCGCGCTGCTGCGCAACCCCGGCAGCAAGGGCGAGGCGCTCGACGACTTTCAAAAAATTGCAGCTCTGGCCGAAAGGGGATTTAAGCTTGAGCCGGAACTTTGACTCTCATTCTTGTTCCTTTTCCCTCTCCATTGACGTTTCGCCATCTAAAAACAAGTCCTCTGTTTTGGCCTGAGCAAAGCGCAGAATACGCGCGGCGGTGATCGTACTGCCTCTCTCGAGCTCGTATAAAGCATCGCTGACATAATTAAACAGTGTAGTATACATTTACTGATAATTCTCCATAAGCAAGTCTCTCCTCTCGAGGAGAAGTATAGCAGAATCTCTCCAATTAGTGAAGTATCACTAATATTTGCATCGGCAGTGAAATATCATTTTTACAACGATATTTCATTGAAGGACGGCAGAATGGAGACTTACGAGGCTATTGCGGCGCGAATAATAGAGCTCTGCAAAGAGCGCTGCATAACGCCTAACGCGCTTGCAAATATCGCGGGCGTGCCGCAATCTACCGTCAAGAGCATTTTGGGAGCCGAGAGCCTGAATCCGGGCGTTGTAACGATAAAGAAGCTCTGCGACGGCTTCGAAATCACTCTAGCCCAGTTTTTTGATACCGAGGTCTTTAACAGTCTCGAGCAGGAGATAAAGTAGCTTCGGGAAGCGACCCGACTGTTCGGAACTTTTCAGGGCTTCCTCCCCCCGCCGAAGGCTGGGGAGGAAGCCCTATTTGCGGCGGCTGTCTTACTCGAGCGCTCCCTCGACCGCCTGCCTCACGGCCTCGTTATCGGAGCTTATAATGTAAAGCAGCCAGACGCCCTCCTCGGTCTCGTAGCGCGCCTTGAGCCGCTCGCGCACGAGCTTCGCCTGCTCGGGCAGGTAACTGTCCCAGAGCTCCTGGTAACTCTTAAAATAAGCCTCCATTTGAATGTCCAGCGCGGCGGCTGCGTCCTCGTCTTCGGCGAGCAGCAGCCAGTACATCGAGGCGTGGACGTTCATGAGCGGCACTCCTATGAGCCTGTCCTTTATAAGCGAGACGTCGAGGCCGTAGACGCTCTCGAGCATCGCGTCGTCCGGCTGCATGGCAGCGGGGAACACACCCAGCTTCTCAACAGCGGCGAGCGCTTTTTCTCTGTCCAGAGCCTTATAGCCGTCCGAGCCTGCGCAGGCGGCAAGGCCAAGCGCGGCGAGCGCGGCAATAATTATTAAACAGAATACTCTTTTAAGCATTCAAGCTTCCTTTCGAGTCGTCGCGAGTTTTTCGGCGCGGGGCTTTTATATCTCTCTGCTTCCCCCGCCTTCAGCGGGGAAAAACGGTTAAACACAGCACCCTGCCCGCTTTTAACCCGCTCCCGGGCGAAAAGCGTTGCGCAAAGCGCGCCTGAGTTGTATAATCATTATTGTCAAAAGGCATCTCAAATAAGCTTGCAAGGAGAAGAGTTATGAGCATCCATATCGGCGCCGAGCCGGGCGCCGTCGCCAGCGGGATACTGCTTCCGGGCGACCCGCTCAGGGCGAAGTACATCGCCGAAAACTATTTTGAAAACCCCGTGCAGTTCAATAAGGTTCGGGGAATGTACGGCTTCACGGGAACTTATAGGGGCAAGAGGGTCTCGACCATGGGCAGCGGTATGGGCATGCCCTCTATTTCCATTTACGCTACAGAGCTTATGCGCGACTACGGCGTTAAAACCGCCATACGCATAGGCACCTGCGGCTCGATGAGCCTGGATCTGCATATCAAGGACATGATAGCCGCCGAGGGCGCGAGCACCGACAGCGACATAAACCGAATCTTCCCGGGAACCTACTGCCCTGTTGCCGACTTCGATTTGCTTCGCGCCTCGGTGCGCATAGCTAAGGAGAAGGGGCTCAGTATGCGAGTGGGCATGGTGCTCTCCTCGGACTGCTTTTATCAAGAGGAGCTGACGGGCCCCAGGAGCAACGAGCTCTGGATAAAATACGGCGCGCTGGCAGGCGAGATGGAAACGGCCGCGCTCTACACTCTCGCGAAGAAGTACGGGGTGCGCGCTCTCTCGCTGCTTACGGTCTCCGACAGCATCGTGGGCAAAGAGGCGGAGCTCAGCGCCGACGAGCGGCAGACCTCGCTGGACAACATGATATGCACGGCGCTCGACACGCTGTGCGAATTTGTATAAGGGGGCGAAAAAAATGGGCACTCCTCACAACAGAGCCGAAAAGGGCGATATAGCAAAGAGCATACTCCTGCCAGGAGACCCCTTGAGGGCAAAATACATAGCCGAAAACTATCTCGAAAACGCCGTTTTGTTCAACGACGTTCGCGGAATGCTGGGCTTTACGGGAAGCTATAAGGGCAAGCGCGTCTCCGTAATGGGCACGGGCATGGGCGTTCCCTCCATCTCCATCTACGTCAGCGAGCTTATGATGTTTTACGACGTAGAAAACCTCATACGCATAGGCACCTGCGGCAGCCTCAGGGAAGACATAAGGCTCAAGGATCTGGTGCTGGCCATGGGCTGCTGCACGGACAACGGCGTGAATCGCCACATCTTCGCCGGCGACTACGCGCCTTTAGCCGATTTCGAGCTGCTGAGCGCCGCCTACGACAACATAGCCGCGAGCGGCGACAAGCCCTATGTCGGCCTTGTCAAGACCAGCGACATGTTCTACGGCGAGCAGGTTCCCGGCGCGGAATACTGGACGCAGTACGGCGTTATAGCCGTTGAGATGGAGAGCGCCGCGCTCTACACCCTCGCTGCCAAGTTCAAACGCCGCGCGCTCACCATCTGCTCCGTTTCCGACGGCATCTTTGAAAAGACCGAGCTTTCGAGCGAGGAGCGCGAGACTGCACTAGACCGCATGATAAAGGCCGCGCTCGAAACCGCCGCTCAGTTCGCTTAAAGCGGTGCCGAATAAATTTAAAACTGCAATAGCGGGGCTGCTGCTCACGGCGGCGGCCCTCGCTTTGAGCGCCTGCTCCCCCTATGCTTCCGCTCCCGACCAGCTCGCCGCGGGCGGCGCGTTCGGTACGAGCGAAACTTCCGAGAGCTTTCCCGTCTTCCTCGCCGAGGGCTTCGAGGGAGCAAAGATAAGCGAGACCTTCTTTTCGGATAAAAATCTCACGGCCGTCTGCCTTTGGACGAGCGACTGTGTTTATTGTCCCGAGCAGCTCGCGGCCCTCGACGAGGCCGCCCGCGAGCTGGAGGGCGAGGGCTTTGCGGTTCTGGCCCTGCTGCTGGACGGCGAAAACAGAGAAGCGGCCTCGCTTGCGGCTGTGAGATCAACCCGTCTTACCCTCGCCGCTTTGAGCGTCGAGTTTGACGCCTCCGCCCTCATGCAGACGAGCCGCGTGCCCTACACCCTCTTCGTTAACGGCGAGGGCAGGATAGTAGGCGAGCCCATGATAGGCGCGCACGAGGCGGACGAATGTCTCGAGAGAGCGCTGTCTCTTTTAGGCGAGCCGGTCAGTGGCCAGTAAGCGTGTAAAGCATAGTATTATAAGCTTCAGCCGGCCTGCGCGGACTTTTCAGGGTATTAGCCCCCGCCTACGGCGGGGGCTAATACCCTAACTTAGCGACATTGCACCTTCGGCGGGGGAATACCGCGAAAAATACACGCGTCGTGACACTCCCGCAAGCTGTAAACTGTGCTCCTTTGAGCTTTTATGGTATAATCACTCTTGAAAAGACTGCCCGAACAAGGGAGGAAAGCAAAAATGGAACAAAAGCACATTAAATACCGCCTGAAGCCCGACTCCTCGGCCTCCGGCGTTTCCGCGGCTCTGCTGCTTATCGCGGCGGCCCTCGTCTGCGTGGTTTACTGGCCGGTTTTTGTAAAATACGCCCAAGCGCCCGCGAGCGCCGACGCCCGGCTCAAAATGATGCTGTACATATACGGCGGCCTCGCCGCCTGCTTTATACTCGCGGCGCTTTTCACCGGCCTTTTGGGCAAAAAGACCATGCTGCTGACTGCCCTCTTCATAACGCCCATCGGCCTTTACTATACAGTAGAAAAACTCGGCGTGACCCAATGGCTCGTCTTCGGGAATGAAAACGGCCTGGCGGGAGTCTGGACCGAGAACGCCGAATACTTTTCGGGGCGCAACCTGGCCTACATAGCGATAACGGCCGCCTTCGCCCTTATCACCCTCAGCTGCTTCTGGTCGATAGTCTGCAATAAGGGCAAGAGCCGCACCTTCGCGATGTTTGTAATAATTGTAGCCGCCGCCGCTCGCGTGCTCTTCGCGCTCTACGACGTCCGCGTCAACTGGCAGCCCCTGCTCGAGAGCGGCGCCATAGGCAGCGCGGACTACACCTACGCCATACTGCTGCATATAGCGGCGCTGCTCTTCTTCCTGACTATGACGGTGCTGGCTATACAGCTGCGCCGCAATTATATAGACGATGCCGCACCGCAGCCAATAGCAGCCGGCGCACCCGCAAGCCCCGCGCAGCCTGCTCAAGGTGCTGAAGCTTCGCCCTCTGCGCCCGCCGAGAACCCGGCGGCGGATTTACCCGAAGATAAGCCCGCGCCGAAGGCTGAGGAGTATTCCGCCGATATCCCCGCGCTCGAAGCCGAGCCGGTAGCCCCCGAGGAATTGCCAGAGCCCGCGAAGAAGCGCGGCGGGAGGCGCAAGGCAAAGGAAGTCCCCGCAGAAGAGGCGGAAGCGGCTGAGAACGCGGAAGCGACCGGCGAAGCCAAGGCGGAGGAGCCAGTGAAGACTGCAGAAACGCAGGAGACGGCGGCGGCTGAATAGGGTTTCCGCCATACAAGAAAAAAGAGTCGGCTGATTAGGCTCAGCCGGCTCTTTTGTAATGAGAATCCGCTGTCAATTTCTTGCCGCAGCGGATTTTGAAGCATCTATTAATCGTCAGTTTCAGCTTCTTCTATCTGACTGCGCAAATCGCTTAGCGTTGTGCCGTCTTTTGTAAAAAACCTCCAACCGTTAACATGAAGATTTTCAGCCCACCCGTACTTTTCCGTTAAAATTTTGACGGCTAGGGCGGTTACAGAATATGACACGCCTTCATATTCAATTTTGTTCTTTTCATTAAGAACCTTGGCAATTATGCTGTCGTCATACAGAAAAGTAATCTCTTCCCCCACGTCTATTCCAAGCAGCCTGAACGAGTTGTTTGAACGCTTATTCCTGCTTTCGGCTATCTCCTGTTCCTGAGCCTGGCCGAGAGTCGGAGCGTATAGCTTTAGATTATTTAAGTCGTTTCTCAGAACGGCTATATCCTTAAAAACACCATACGCCGTTTCAGGCGAGATTTTGAAAAACTCGCGTTCGCGCATTCTTCCGTTATCAAGCTGTTCCCTTGCATGAAGGGAATCGTCTATTCTATCAATTATACTGTGTATGCGTCTTTCAACTTCAAGAGGATTGTCAACTTCATATACCGCATAACAGCGATAAGAAAGCGGAATATTTGTCGGAGAGTTTAACTCCTGCAGCCTTCTTTCAATATCGTTGCGCTCCGTCATTCCTATTTTGACCCAGCCGTCCAGGCAGGGGTTGGTAAGTATGTATACTATTCCTCTTGACATAGCTAATCATTCCCACTCTATCGTCGCGGGCGGCTTTGTGGTGATATCGTAGACCACCCTGTTGACCCCCTTGACCTCGTTCACTATGCGGTTGCTTATTCTCGCGAGCACCTCGTAGGGCATGCGGGCGAAGTCGGCGGTCATCGCGTCGTTCGTGGTTACGGCGCGTATGCCAACCGTGTGGCAGTAGGTGCGGCTGTCGCCCATAACGCCGACGCTCTGCAAATTGGGCAGCAGCGCGAAGTACTGCCAGACCGTCTTGTCCAGCCCCGCCGCGGCGAACTCCGAGCGCACTATCGCGTCGCTCTCGCGAAGTATCGCCAGCTTTTCTTCAGTTATCTCGCCCAGGCAGCGTACAGCGAGACCCGGCCCCGGGAAGGGCTGGCGCTCGACCACGCTCGCGGGTATTCCCAGCGCGCGGCCAACCTTTCTTACCTCGTCCTTAAAGAGCAGGCGCAGCGGCTCTACGAGCTTCATCTTCATCTTCTCGGGCAGGCCGCCCACATTATGGTGGCTCTTTATCAGCGCCGCGTCGCCCACGCCGCTCTCGATTATGTCGGGGTAGATGGTGCCCTGAAGCAGGTAGTCCTGCTCGCCAAGCTTGGCCGCCTCCTCCTCAAAGACCGCTATGAACTCCGCACCTATTATCTTGCGCTTCTGCTCCGGGTCGGTAACGCCCGCCAGCTTCTTTAAAAAGCGCTCGCCTGCGTTTACTCTCCTTACTTTCAAATCAAACTGCTTTACCGCGGCCATGACTTCGTCGCCCTCGTTCTTGCGCATGAGACCGTGGTCTACAAAGACGCAGCTCAAATTGTCGCCTATAGCCTTATGCACCATTACCGCCGCGACGGTGCTGTCCACCCCGCCGGAGAGCGCGCAGAGCACCTTTTTGCCCTCGAGCTCGGCCTTAAGCTTCGCTATCTCCTCCTCGGCGAAGTCCTCGGCCGTCCAGTCGCCCGCGCAGCCGCAGACCTCGTATAAAAAGGCGCGCAGCAGCTCGCTACCGAAGGGCGTGTGCTCGACCTCGGGGTGGAACTGCACGGCGTAAAGCCGCTTTTCGGGGTGTTCAAAGGCCGCGTAGGGGCAGTTTTCCGAAAAGGCCGAGGCCTTAAAGCCCTCGGGCAGCGCGCTCACCTGGTCGCCGTGGCTCATCCAGCAGAAGCTCTTTTGAGTAACACCGCCTACCAGCGTTCCCGGCAGGGCCTCTATCTCTATCTTGCCGAACTCCTTCTTTGAGGGAGCTTCAACCTTCCCGCCCAGGCTCGCCGCCATGAGCTGCGCGCCGTAACAGATGCCCAGCACGGGTATGCCCAAAGCGAAAATCTCGGTCTCTATTGAGGGAGCGCCCGCCTCGCGGACGCTGCCGGGGCCGCCTGTGAATATAACTCCCCGAACGCCCTCTTTTTTTATGCGCTCGAGCGCCTTTTTATAGGGCACTACCTCGCAGTAGACGCAGTTTTCGCGCACGCGGCGCGCAATGAGCTGGTTGTACTGGCCGCCGAAATCAACAACTATTACCGTATCGCGCATAATTCTCCTCTGTTTGTTTATGTTTGGGGAGTGTCTCGCCGCGTGGATTTTTCTCTGTCTTTCCCCCGCCTGCGGCGGGGGAAAGACAGCATATTACACGCTTATGAGCTACTCCCTATTTTTGATAATTGGGCTCGCCGCCCGTTATTTCTATATCGTGGGGGTGGCTTTCGTGCAGGCCCGCGCAGGAGATGCGCACAAAGCGGCCTTTGCCCCTCAGCTCGTCGAGCGAGCGTGCGCCGAGGTAGCCCATGCCGGAGCGCAGACCGCCTATCATCTGGTAGACCATGTCGCGCAAAAGGCCCTTGTAGGGCACCAGGCCCTCCACGCCCTCAGGCACGAACTTCTTGGTGCCGCTTTGGAAGTAGCGGTCGCTGCTGCCCTTTTTCATCGCGCTCGTAGAGCCCATGCCGCGGTAGACCTTGAAGCGCTTGCCGCTTATGGCTACGCTCTCGCCCGGGCTCTCCTCGGCCCCGGCGAAGAGCGAGCCTATCATTATAACCGAGCCGCCGCCGGCTATGGCCTTTACTATGTCGCCGCTGTACTTTATTCCGCCGTCGGCGATTATTGGGATATTGTGCTTGTCCGCCTCCTCGGCGCACTGCATTATGGCCGTGAGCTGGGGCACGCCTATGCCCGCGACTATGCGCGTCGTGCAGATGGAGCCCGGCCCCATGCCGACCTTAACGCAGTCCGCGCCCGCCGCTATGAGCTCGGCGGTGGCCTCGGCCGTCGCCACATTTCCTGCGATTATCTGCGTGTCCGGGAAGTTCTCCTTAACCTCGGCCACGGTGCGCATGACGTTGCGGCTGTGTCCGTGAGCCGTGTCCACCACTAGCACGTCAACGCCCGCGTCTATCAGCACAGAGGCGCGGTCGAGCACGTCCGCCGTAGCGCCTATGGCCGCTCCGGAGAGCAGGCGGCCCATGGCGTCCGTGGCGGCGCTGGGGTAGAGCAGCTCGGCGCTCTTGACCTGCGCGACCATATCGGCCTGGCTGTCTATGCTCATGCTCTTGTGTATAATGCCAATACCGCCCTCGCGCGCGATGGCGACGGCCATATCGACCTCGGTAACAGTGTCCATTCCCGCGCTCATGAGCGGTATATTCAGTCTTATTGTATTGGTAAGCCGCGCGCGCAGGTCCACCTCGTCGGGCAGAACGTCCGACTTCTGGGGAATCAGCAGCACGTCGTCAAAGGTGAGCCCTTCGTAAAGTATCTCGGCCATATCAAATCACCCCTCTTTTCCTTTTATACAAATCTAGTTGCAAAGGCCCCTCTTGTCAAGAGGCTTATTTAAAAGGGTTTGCCCTATCGCGTGGATTTTTCTCTGTCTTTCCCCCGCTTATAGGCCACTTCCATTTAAAATTCGGGCCCCCGCCTTAAAGACGGGGGCCCGTTTAAAACCGCTCTTACTCGTTTATCTTGATAACAACGCCCGAGCCAACGGTGCGGCCGCCCTCGCGGATAGCGAAGCGCAGACCTTCCTCAATGGCGATGGGGGTGATGAGCTCAACATCCATCTCGATGTTGTCTCCGGGCATGCACATGTCGGCGCCGATGAGGTTTACTACACCGGTAACGTCGGTCGTGCGGAAGTAGAACTGCGGACGGTAATTCGTGAAGAAGGGGGTGTGACGGCCGCCCTCGTCCTTCTTAAGGACGTAGACCTGTCCGCGGAACTTGGTG
>JAUNBN010000294.1 GCA_030527085.1 Oscillospiraceae bacterium | reverse complement strand
ACATTCTTCAGGGACTATGTATATATCCCTCTCGGCGGCTCGCGGCGGGGCCTGCCGCGCACCCTGCTGAACCTGCTCGTCGTCTGGGCGCTGACCGGGCTCTGGCACGGCGCGAAATGGACCTTTGTGCTCTGGGGGCTTTACTATTTTGTCTTCCTCGCGCTCGAAAAGCTGTTCCTGCGCAGGCTGCTTGAAAAGCTGCCCTCGCCCATATCCTGGCTGTACACCAGCTTTGTCGTTTTTATGGGCTGGGTGATCTTTAAATTCACCGACGCAGAGCTTCTTGTCACGGCGGCAAAGGGCCTTTTCGGGCTCAACGGCAACCCGCTCGGCGGCTTCCAGGTCGAGCTCTTCCTTCAGAACCGGCTCTTCCTGCTGCTCGTCTCCGCCCTCGTTTGCACCCCGTTTTTCACCTGGCTGGGCGGCAGGATATCCTCCGGGCTCGGGGACAGGCCGCTGCTCGGCGGCCTCTGGACGGCGCTGACCGGAGCGGCGGTTCCCGTGGCGCTTCTGCTGCTCTCCACGGCAATGCTCGTCGGAGGCAGCTACAACCCCTTCATCTACTTCCAATTCTGACGGACGGGACTATATGAAAAAACAAGGCTCCAAAAAGTACACATGGACTATCCCCTTCTTCGTAGTGTTTGCGCTGGTCACGGCGCTGGCCTGGCTGCTGCCGCTGCGCCCGGACTATTCCGAGGACGAAAAGCGCAAGCTTGCGGCCTTCCCGGAATTCAGCGCGCGCTCGCTGTTCGACGGCAGCTATTTCGACGGCATAGACGCGTGGTTTTCAGACAGCTTCACCGGGCGCGAGCTGTGGCTTGACCTCAGCGAGACGCTTCAGGGCCTTTACGGCGCGGGAGAGATAGAGATCTTCGGCGGCCTGAGCCATTCCGACGAGATCCCCGACGCGCCGGCGACCCCGCCCGCCGAGGAGCCGGACCCCTGGGAGCTCGTCGATAAGTACTCATGGAACGGGAACGTGGTGACAGACGAGGATTTCATAAGCTTCGGCACCGTTCTCCAGATAGACGACGCCTGCTACGAATATTTTTATTTTTACCAGGCCGGAGCGGACAAGTTCGCCCGCCTGATGAGCCGCGCGGCCGATATCGCCGGAGAGCGTGCGCGCGTATACAGCGTCATAGCCCCCACGGCGATAGGCATAATGTTCTCTCAGGAATATCTGGACGAGATAGGTACGGCCAGCCAGTCGGACACTCTCGACTATCTCTACGGCTCCATGCAGGGCGTCACGGGCGTGGACAGCTTCGGCGCGCTGAGATACCGCAACGGAGACTATCTGTATTTCCGCACCGACCACCACTGGACCGCGCGGGCGGCCTACTACGTCTACCGCGAGTACTGCAAAACGGCCGGGCTGGAGCCGGCCGACCTGAATGACTTCGAGGAAAAAGTCTTCGACGGCTTCCTCGGCTCGCTCTATTCCTACGCCAGGCGCAGCAGCCTGCTCACTCCCGACACGGTCTACGCCTATGTGCCGCCGGGGGATATAACGACCACCATCACGACCCTGAGCGGCTCGACCTATAATATTGATATCATCTGCGACATGA
>JAUNBN010000041.1 GCA_030527085.1 Oscillospiraceae bacterium | reverse complement strand
GCGCGCCTCGCTATAGACCTCGTCGTAGCGCAGCCTCTCGCGCTCATCGGCGAGGGTATCCAGGCGGTCTGTCACGAGCTCGACGGCATCGAGGTATTCGTCCGTAAAGCAGTCGAGACCCGCGGCGCCCTCTACGGTCAAGTGAACGTCGGTGTAGACCTCTGAGCAGAATGCGGCCTCGGGCACATAGATAAAGCGGCTCACGGTTCCGTTGCCTATGCTGCTTGTGCCGTAGGTCATCGAGATGTAGTAGGAGGAATTAACCGTTCCCACCACCTCGAATTCCATTATTTCCAGCACGTCGTCAAGCTCTCCGTCGTCGTTTTCCAGTATGATTTTAGCGCCCAGAGCTATCTCGTTTTCCTCGAGCTTGCTCGCGCTTATAAGGCACTCGCCGGCGCTTTGGGGCATTCGCCCGCTAAGCAAAACGGGTCTGTTGAGGTAGTTTTCGTTATCCTCGGAGCAGTCTGAGGGCAGGGAATGGACGGTGACAACCTGCTCCTTGCTGCCCAGCAGCGAGAGCGCGTCCACGGTATAGCCCGCCATAAAATCTTTTACGCCCTCGACAGACTTTATTTCGTCTAAATCCTCATCGGTAAAGCCGAGGGTCGAGAGCAGCCGCACGTCAAAAAGCCGCCCCTCCTCGTAGTAGCGGTTGATGGTCAGGCGCATATCCGGCGCAACGGCATTGAGTCCGGCGTAGATACCAGCGCCCAGCGCCACTATAACCATAATAGCGAAAAAACGCCCGAAGGAGGAACGTATCGAGCGGCGTATATCCTTTTTGAAGGTGTGCGCCTTGACTATTTTAGGAGGCCTTACCAAGATATGACCTCGGCGCTCTTCGGGTTTTCGTTAATATAGCAGTTCGAGACGCGCCCCCCGCTTATTTCAATAACGCGGTCGGCTATCTCGCAGAAAGCCTTGTTGTGGGTTATAACAATAACGGTGCGCCCCTGCCTGCGGCAGGTGTCCTGCAGGAGCTTGAGTATAACCTTGCCCGTCTTGTAGTCGAGCGCGCCCGTAGGCTCGTCGCAGAGCAGAAGCTTGGGGTTTTTGGCAAGCGCCCGGGCTATGGCCGTGCGCTGCTGCTCGCCGCCGGAGAGCTGAGAGGGGAAGTTGTCGGCCCTGTGGGCGAGGCCTACTTCCTTAAGCACCGTCATCGGGTCGAGGGCGTTCTCGCAGATGTCCGTAGCGAGCTCCACGTTTTCAAGGGCGGTCAGATTTTGGATGAGGTTGTAGAACTGAAAGACGAAGCCGACGTTCAAGCGGCGGTATTCCGTGAGCTCCCGCGCGCTGAAGCCGCTCACGAGCTGGCCGTCCAGGGAGATAGTCCCCGAGGTGCAGCAGTCCATACCGCCGAGCATATTCAGAAGCGTGGTTTTGCCCGCGCCGCTGGGCCCTACTATTACGATGAACTCTCCCTTTTCGGCGCTGAAGGTGATGCCCGCCGCTGCGGGTATATCGACCTCGCCCACGCGGTAGACCTTTGTAACGTCCTTAAACTCAATAAACGACACGATAAAACCCTTTTACTCATATTCAGACATAATATATTATTATAGCATTCGCAGAACTTTTTAGATTAATATTTTATTAACAATATTCAACCGCGGTTGACAATTAAAACGCCGCAAAAGAGCGCAGCCTGGAGGCATATAGCGAAGACTCCGCATTATAGGTGCTCTCGTTCTCCGCTCTCGATTTACCGTAAGCGCGTCCATACTGTATTCCCCGCCTGCGGCGGGGAATACAGCGAAGATTTCGCTCAATTGGGACACTTATGCCCTCCGCTCCGATTGACCTGAAAAAGATATTGGATTATAATAACAAAAAGTTCCCGGATTCTATAAGACGAGGGAGGCGGTCCTTTTGAATCTTCCCAACAAGCTTTCAATCGCAAGAGTGATAATGACGCCTGTTTTTCTGGCGGCGTTTTTTATTAATTTTAAAGGCCATTGGCTGGCGGCCTTTGCATTATTTGCGATTGCCTCCATAACGGACATTCTCGACGGACAGATAGCCCGCAGAAAGGGGATAGTCACCCCGTTTGGAAAATTCCTCGACCCTCTGGCCGACAAGGTTCTTGTCTCGAGCGCACTTATAGCCTTTGTCTCGCTGGGGCTTGCCAATCCGCTGGTGGCGCTGATAGTTGTCGTGAGAGACTACCTCATCTCCGCCGTGCGCCTGCTGGCCGTAAGCTCGGACGGCAAGGTGATAGCGGCCAATATCTGGGGAAAAATAAAGACCTCGCTTTCCATGGTGTTCATAAGCACTGTGCTGCTGGCGCTGCATTTTGCCGAGAATATGGGAGAAGAAGCCATAGAGCTTGTCGTCCGATGTTCAAATTGGGCGATGTGGCTGCTGGCAGCCATAACCGCGCTCTCGGGCGTAGTTTATATGGTGCAGAATAAGGAAATACTCGAGGAACTCAAATAGATAAGGGGAAAATATGCAAGTATACAATACGCTTACGCGCTCCAAAGAAGAGCTCATACCTCAAAAGGGCAAGGAAATCAAAATCTACGCCTGCGGACCTACGGTCTACAACTACATCCATATAGGCAATGCGAGGCCGCTGTGCGTATTCGATGTACTCAGGCGCTACCTCAAATATCGCGGCTTTGATGTGTTCTTTGTTCAGAACTTTACCGATATAGACGACAAGCTCATAAAAAAGGCCAACGAGGAGGGCATAAGCGTACCCGAGGTGGCCGAGCGCTTTATTAAGGAATACTGGACGGACGCTGACGGCATGAACATTATGCGCGCCGAGGCACACCCAAGAGCGACGGATAATATAGAGGGCATTTTGGAGATAATAAACGGGCTGGTCGAAAAGGGCCACGCCTACGCCACCGCCGACGGCGACGTCTATTTCAGGACGCAGAGCTTTGAGGAATACGGCAAGCTGTCCCACCAGCAGCTTGAGGAGCTGGAGGCCGGCGCACGCATAGGCGTGGGCGAGGCGAAGGAGGACCCCATGGACTTCGCGCTCTGGAAGGCTGCCAAGCCCGGCGAGCCCTTCTGGGACAGCCCCTACGGAAAGGGGCGCCCCGGCTGGCATATAGAGTGCTCGGCCATGAGCCGCCGCTATCTGGGCGACACCCTTGATATACACTGCGGCGGGCAGGATCTCATTTTCCCGCACCATGAAAACGAGATAGCTCAAAGCGAGTGCTGCACCGGCGAGCCCTTTGTCCGCTACTGGATGCACAACGGCTATATAAACGTGGACGACCGCAAGATGAGCAAGTCGCTGGGCAACTTCTTTACCGTGCGCGAGATAAGCGAGGTCTACGGCTACGAGCCGATAAGATACCTCATGCTTTCCGCGCACTACCGCAGCCCGATAAACTACAGCACCGACGTCATAGAGCAGTGCATCTCCTCGCTCGAGCGGCTTTACAACTGCCGCGAGAACCTCGATTTCGCCATTAAAAACGCGAGCGGATCTAACGAGAGACTAAAGGCTCAAAGCGACAGCCGCCGCGAGCAGTTCATAAAGGCCATGGACGACGACCTCAATACAGCAGACGGCCTTGCCGCCATATTCGAGCTGGTGCGCGACATAAACAGCGCCATGGAGGACAGCAGCCGAGAGAGTCTCGAATACGCCGCCGAAGTTTTCGACGAGCTGGCTGGAGTGCTGGGTCTTATGTACAAGCGCAAAAATGAAGAAGCACCCGCCGAGGTGCTCGAGCTCGCTGAGCGGCGGCAACAGGCGAGGAAGGACAAGGACTTCGCCACAGCCGACGCGCTGAGGGACAAAATCATCGCGATGGGCTGGTCTCTTGAGGACACCAAGGACGGGCCGAAGCTCTCCAAGCTTTAACCGCAGTTTAAAAAGTACCGGCGTCTGAACAGACGCCGGTACAGGCAAAAGCCGGATAATTGGCAAGCTTTTCGCCGCATCGCGCCACGAAAAGCGAGTGAGCGTCCTGAAAGCGCGAAATGCTGAAGGCTAATGTTATTTTGTCAGGATATTAACCCCCTCGCCGAAGGCGGAGAACCGTATAATAAAACAAACCGCAGAAGGCGCTTTACAGATGAGCCGCGTCCTGAAAGCCCTCTCCGAAGGCCTCGGTGTAGTCCGTTATCATTATAAGGGAATTGGGGTCGGTTTCGTGCGCCGCGCGGCGCACCTTTACTATCTCGGCCTTGCCGCAGGCGCAGAGCACCATGGTTCTCCGCTCGCCTGTAAAGGAACCCGTGCCTGTAAAGATGGTCGAGCCTCTTTCAACAGCGTCGGAAATGGCGCGCGCGGTCTCGTTCGGATAGTCCGTTATTATGAAGGCCATCTTTCCTACGGAGGAACCGCCTATAATCCTGTCGAGCGTTATGTTGCTCACTACGGTAGCTATAAGGCCGTAGAGCGCGGCGTCTGCCTTGCGAAAGACCACCGCGCCCGCCAGAATTACGAGCGCGTCTATGGCCAGCGATATCTGGCCGAAGGAGAGGTGGGGCTTAAGCTTCTTAAAGCTGAACACCAGAAAGTCAACCCCGCCCGTAGAGGAGCCGCGCAGAAAGACCACCGCCAGCCCCGCGCCGATGAAAATGCCGCCGAATAGCGCGGCTAAGAGCTTCTCGCCCCTGTATACCGGGAAGAGGGGAAAGACTATATCCATAAAAAAGGCCGAGATGAGCATGGTCTTGAGCGAGCGCAGGAAAAAGCTCCGGCTGAGATACCTGAAGCTGAAAAGCACTATGGGAATATTCAGCGCGAGCGAAACAGCGCCTATGGGCAGGCGGGTGAAGTGGTTTATTAAAAGCGCTATGCCCGAGACTCCGCCCGGCGCGAAGTCAGCGCAGGAGATGAAGGTGTAAATCCCCGCGGCGAAGAGCACGCTCCCGGCTACATCGCTCGCAAGCTCCAGCAGGATTTCTTTAGGACTGATACTTAGATTTTTCATTCACAAGACTCCGGATATATTGCTCAGTTGCCGCGTTTAAACGGCCTTCATATTCTAGCAGTTAAAACGCCGCGCAACAAGCTGAAAACAGATTTAAAAGCGGGCTCTATGCTGCCTTCCCCCGCCGCAAGAGTTCGCGTGTTCGGAATTGCTCCAAAAAATCTGAGAAAGCGAGACAGGACAATGCTTGAATTCAAGTTCGACACCCAGCTTTTAATAGAGGGTCACGACCTGGACGAGGACGATATCTACTCCTACATACAGACGCATATAAAGGGCGACTGCCTGCTGGCGGTGGGAGACGAGGACCTTATAAAAATACACTACCACACCAACGAGCCCTGGCAGGTGCTTGAATACTGCGCCTCCCTGGGCGAGATTCACGACATAATAGTCGAGAACATGGAGCTGCAGTCCGAGGGGCTGCACGGCTGAGGCGAACAGAGCTTTAAAGCTGGAATAAGAAATAAACAACCCTCTGAAGCATTGGCTTTCAGGGGGTTAGTTCATTCGAAAACCTGCAACAGTTGGAATTTGGATTTCAGCGGAGAATCCGGGCCTTCGCAGGAAAACGCTCGAAGAGTTCTTTTGCCGGTTTGAACTTAAGCGCATTCGAAAGAATAATATTACTGCAAAGGAGAATTAATCTTTCTTCAACAGAGACCTGTTAAATCAAAAGCGGGTATGAACTCACAGCCGGCGGAGCTGCGCTCTTGAACATACCCCTCCTTTATACCCGAGGCATAGAGGTATTCCTCGAGCCGCGCGCACTCGCGTCTGGAGAGCCTTCGCCGCAGCTCGGGGAAGCGGCCGAGCTCGTTCATAGGCGTATACTGCGTCATAAGGCTGAAGAGCGCGCCCCTGCTCGAAAACTCGCTGGAAAACCAGTCGATGACAGCCTTGGTATTTGCAAAATGGCCGGGCAGCGCCAGATGGCGTATCATCAGCCCGCGAATCATCAGGCCCTGCTCGTCATAAAGCGCAGAGCCCGTCTGACGGAACATCTCTTTTGCGGCAGCGCACGCCGTCGAAAAATAATCTCCCGCGCCGGACAGACGCAGGGCCAAAGCGTCATCGGCGTATTTCATGTCGCTCAAATACACCTGCACCTTGCCTTCCAAGAGCCTGAGTGTTTCAAGGCGCTCGTAGCCGCCTGTATTCCAAACAACGGGCAGGGGAAAGGGCTTTTCCAAAGCCTCGGCTATTACCCCGGCATACTGCGTCGGGGAGACGAGGTTTAAATTGTGTACGTCTTTTTTCACGAGAGAGTCAAAGACCTTTCGCAGCCCGCGGGCATCGAGCGCCTTTCCGTTAAGGGGTCGTCGGCTTATTTCGGAGTTCTGGCAGAAAACACAGCGCAAAGGGCAGCCCGTGAAGAATACCGTGCCGGAGCCTTTCGTGCCACTTATGCAGGGCTCTTCGCCGAAGTGAGGCGCGGCGCGCGCAACAACAGCGGACGAGGGACAAGCGCAAAGGCCGCCGCCCTCCTCAGAGCTGCGCAGAGCACGGCAGCTTCTGGGACAGAGCGAACAGATAAAGCCCTCACTCTTCAAAGGCGACGCTCACTGTAAAACCCGGCGCGACGGAGCTTAAAAGCGGCGAGAAGAGCTCGCGGCAGCGCTCAAGGGCCTCTCTGTCGGCTTCGGCGAGACAAGCTTCGCTAGATAGCGCCGAAAGCATCTCCTCGTAAATCTGCGCTTCCAAGGCCTTCTCCTGCTCAAGTGTGAGCTTTATGTCGCCGAAGGCCAGCAGACCGCGGTCTATCTCCTCGAACTCCGTCTTTTCGTAATCCGGCGCTGCCATATAAAGCGAGCAGTGCGGTATGTAAACGAGAACGCCTGAGTTTATTATATCGACGCTTATGCTTTCCGCGTCTATCTCGCTCAAATCCACCGAATAGCTGCCGGTGCCGTAGGAGCGCATGGTCTTGGTCTTTGTGAAGATTTCAAGGTCGGCAAAGCTGCGCCTGAGCGTGCTCTCAACCGAGACCTCGCGCTCGTAGACGACAAATTCGGCCTGCTCTCTGGCCTTCAAAAGCAGCGCGTCCTTTATGTCAGCCTCGGTGTAGACAAGTCCGCCGTCGAGCTGCGATGCCTCGCCGGCCGTGCCGACCGTAACGGTGTTCTCGCTTTTGAGCGCGACTATAATCGCCGCCAGTATCACGACTGCGATTATTAGCGCCAGAGAGAGCTGCCAGCCCGCAAGCGTCAGCGCCCTTCTGTGCTTTTCCCGGCGCGCTTGACGGTCTTGAGTTATTTCTTTTCTTTCAGTCATTATTCTCACTCCCGCAGCTATTATAAACTATATGCCTCAAAGGTCAAAGCCCCAAACAGAATGGAGAATGTCCCGATTGGACAATGCCAATAGGATGCGCGACCTTGCGGCATTCCGCTGAAAGTGGGGGAATGCGTTTTAAACCGTTTATAGACCGCGAAGAGTTTAAGCAAGGGCGCGTTCAATACAGCGAAAAGCAGGATATCGCTCCACGCCGGAGGCGGGGAGCGATATCCTGAAAAGTACTTATAATTGAGTTGGAACACATGAGTATATAGCTGGAAAGTCTTTTCCGCCGCTAACTTAACGACATTGTTTTAGTTATCCTGTTTTTCGCCTGTGAGGAAGTTTAAATTGGCGAGGATTATTTCTTCGGCTCTGTCGAGAAAATTGTCACGGGCCTCGCGCGCGGCTTCCACAGAGGGCAGCACCGCCTCAAGCGCGAAAAACTCTCCGCCGCGGTCGCTCACAGCGCCGTGAAAACGCCAGCCGTTCTCGAGCTGTGTCAGCTCAACCTTGCAGCTCTGCAGCGCGAGCTCGCGGCGGCAGATGAGCTTCGCGTAATCCAGAACGCGCTCGCGGACGGTAAGCGCCACGTCCGAGGCGAGCAGAGAAGCTATTCCTCGCCCGCTCTCGCTCAATAGATAGCGGCCGTCGTAGAGCTCAATATGCCCGGCTTCTTCAAGCTCCGAGAGCGCTCCCGCGGCCTCAAAGTAGTTGGAATAGCCCTTGCCGGAGAGCGCCTCCAGCAGGCCCTCGTGGGAGATAGGGCGCTCGAGCTCGCCGATTATGTAGCAGATGAGTATCTTTATTTGGGAAATATCTGTAAGACCGCCGGGTATAACGCCGGCCGTAAAGGCATCCTGCATCTGTTTCGCCTCCCTGTTAGGGGTATTCTATCATATCAGAAGGCGAAATAAAACGAATTGCGGCGGAGCTATTCGAAAAAAGTTTCCACTACTTTTTCGCAGCCGGCAGGCGAATAGCGAAAGTGAGTCATGCGCTCGCCCTCGAAAAAATAGCGCGGGTCGTCGGGACGCTCCTTTAAGGCTTCGTAAAGCTCCAATATATCAAGCTTTATTTTCATTTTTTTTGGAATAATGTTTTTTAAAAATACTCTGGCTCTCATGCCCTCGCGCGCTCCCTCAAAGGGCTCCGATAGCCCCGTCAGATTCGGCGCCAGCTCAATAAAAACACCGTAGTCCGGGCAGGAGCGTACAATGCCTTCAACGGTATCGCCTTTTGAAAAGAGCGCGGCGTTTTCCTCCCAGCTCCCGAGCAGCTCCTTTAAGCTCAGCACTATGCGCCCTAACTCGTCGCGCGAGCGGAGCAGGACTTTCAATATCTCGCCCGTGTAAAGGCGGTCAGCGGGGGAGTAAATGCGCGATACAGAGATTGCGTCCAGGGGCAGCAGCGCCGCCACGCCGCGACCGAGGTCGGCGAAGGCTCCGAAGCGCGCGAGATGGGTTATCCGGCAGTCGAGCACAGCGCCCGGCTTCAAAGATGATAGACGCTCCTTAATAAAGCTCTCCTGAACGCTTCTTCGCGAAAGCAGGGCGACGGTGCGGCCGCCCTCGCTTTTAAAGCCTGTGATATTAAAGCAGACCGGCCTGCCTATCTTGGCGAGCAGAGCCGTCTCGCGCGCGGGCGGCTTAAAGGGCTCGAAGGCGCATTCGCCTCGCGGCATTAGTCCCTTAACATCTCCCAGCTCAAAGATAAGCCCGCGAGATCGCTCGTAGGCACAGGGCCTGGCTTCAAGTACCGTGTTCTGCCTTT
>JAUNBN010000040.1 GCA_030527085.1 Oscillospiraceae bacterium | reverse complement strand
CCTATCCCCGAGCCGGTAACGGAATTTGACGCCTTGTAAAAGCGGTTGGATATGAGCGGCAGCTCTTTTTCGGGTATGCCCGCGCCTCGGTCTGTGGTGGCTATGCTCGCAACGCCCCGCTCCACATCTGCCCTGACCTCTATCTGCCCGCCGGGAGCGGAGTATTTAATGGCGTTGTCGAGAATATTTGTGAACACCTGCCTTATGCGGTTGCGGTCTCCGTCCATAACTATGTGCTCTGCAGGCATTTCAAGGTCAATTGAAAGGTGCAGGCTCTTGACCCTCTGCTCGACGGTCTGCACCGCCGCCGAGAGCTCCGCGCTCAAATCGAAGGGCTCGCAGTTTAAGGCAAGGCTTGAGCTGCGCAGGCGCGAGAAGTCCAGAAGGTCCTCGACCAGGATAGAGAGCCTGTCCGTCTCGCTTATGATGATGCCCATACCCTTTTCGAAGTTTCCCCTGTCGGAAGCTCCTATCTGCGAGATGGTCTCGGCCCAGCCCTTTATCGAGGTCAGCGGCGTTCTCAGCTCGTGGGAGATGCTGGAGATAAACTCGTTCTTCATGCGGTCCGCGTCGCCCAGGCCAGCCGCCATATCGTTGATTATCTCGCTGAGCTCGCCTATCTCGTCGTTGTATTTGTTTTCTATTCGGGCGTTGAAATCGCCGCCGGCTATCTGCTTGGCGGTAGTGCCTATCTCACCTATGGGTATGACGATGGAGCGAATAAAATAAGCGCCGGAAAACACCACGAAGCCGATTATGGCCAGGCAGACGAGCACGACCGTCTGCGCCACGCTCATTAGCTGCGCGTCTATGCTGCGAAGCGAGCTCACAAACCTTACGGCCGCGGCCTCGCCTATGGGCGAACTCAAAAGCCTGGTCACGGCGATAATGTGCTCGCCGGAGGCGGAATAGCCTATATAGGTGCCCTCGCCATCGCTGCTGGTCTCGGCCGCGAAGTAGTCCTCCATGGGTTCCTCGGAATTGTAGCTGAAGCCGCTGGAGGTTACTATCACGCTGCCGGAGCTGTCCACCAGCATGAACTCAAACTTTTCCTTCTCGCCGAAGTCCTCTACCAGTCCTCTGAGCGCCGCAGCGCGGTCGGCGGCAGTCAGGCTTGAGGAGGGGAGCTGACTTATAGTTGAGCGGATTCTGAAATCTATGGCCTGCCGCGCCAGCGAATAGTAGCTCTGGCGCGTTGAAAGCAGGATGGCCGCGGAGGCCACCACAAGTATGACTATTGTTAAAAGCAGGCTGACTACTATCCACCGCTTTGTTATGCCGGAGCCGCTGAGCTTAAAGCCGTAGAGGTTCACTGTCCCCTCCCCTCAGGCGTTCCAGCGGTAGCCGTAGCCCCAGACCGTTATAATGTGTTTGGGCGAATTGGATTCCTCTTCAATCTTTATGCGCAGGCGGCAGATGTTTACATCGACTATCTTCACATCGCCGAAATAATTCCTGCCCCAGACGGATTTCAAGATTCTGTCGCGGTCGAGCGCGACGCCGGGATTTTCGAAAAAGAGCTCCATGAGCTGATACTCGACCTGGGTGAGGTCTACAGGCTCGCCGCCCCTCGTAAGCGTGCGGGAATTTGTGTCGAGGACGAAATCGCCGCTTGTGAGCGTCTTGCCGTCCGCCGTGCCAACTTTAGTGGTGGTGCGCCTGTAAACGGCGTCCACGCGCGCCACCAGCTCTTTGGTGCTGAAAGGCTTGGTGACATAATCGTCCGCCCCCACCGCGAAACCCTCTATCTTATCCGTCTCCTGGGTCTTGGCCGTGAGCATTATTATCCCGATATGCGGATTTTCCCTGCGGATATGCTCGCAGAGCTCAAGGCCGCTCATTTGAGGCAGCATTATATCCAGCAGCGCTATATCAAACTCATCCGGCGCGGCGTTGTATACCTCGAGAGCGCGCTCGGCGCTCTCAACGCCCTCCACCTCGTAGCCCGCGAGCTTTAAATTGAGCGCGACAAGGTCGCGTATAGCGTATTCGTCCTCAACAACGAGCACCTTTCGAGCGTCCATTTTATCCCTCCCGCTTTACAGCAGAGCGAAATGCTGCTTTATAAACTCGTAGTCCTCCGGCGAGCAGAGGGCCTTAATATAATACCTGTAAGAGCCGGACTGCGCGAGCAGCTCGTAGCCCTCGGAAACATAGGGCGCGGCGAGCTCGCCTATTTCGAGCACCCTTATCTCGAGAACCTCAAGCTCCAGATTGCCGTCGTAGATGCTGAAGTACCTCGGCGTGTCCGCATATTCCAAAGGCCGCGAAACCGTTTCCCAGCCTTCTGGCAGCAGAACAATAAAGCCGTATTGCTGCACTACCAGAGCCGCGCCCTCGCTGGTGATATTGCCGCCGTCTATGGCGTAGAGGTATTCCCATTCTCCCGCCGCGCTCACCTGCTCGTGCGGCGGCGTTCTTGAGGGAATATAGACAGAGTCCCCTCCGAAGTAAGCCCCGCAGGCCAAAGCCTCGCTCGAGCGCCTTGACAGCTCGAAGATATCAAAACCGTCCGCAAGCTCTACGGCCTCCAGCCTGCCCTCGCTCACAACAAAAACTTCGGTGGCCATTTCGGTGTCGGAAATGTATTCGTCCACCAAAACGGCTCGCCTGCCGTCGGCAAGCTTGCCGGAGCTTATATAGGCCGGAGAGAGCATCTCGGCGTTGAGCTCGCACTCGCTCATGACCATAAGCGCGCCAGAGCCGTTATCGACATATTTCAGCTTAAAGGGCTCGTATGAGCTGCCAGTGGTAATATAACAGAACTCGTTGTAGCCGTCGGAGTCCGCGTCGTAGACCAATATCTCCGAGCAGGCCTCCTCAAAGCCTAAGGATATCTCGCCTTCGGAGAAGTGGTAGGCCGCGAGCTGCCTTTCCCTGGAGTTTATCGAGGACCACTCCACCAAAAGATAGCGCCCCTCGCTGTTCTCAAGCCTTATCACGCTCAGGGATTCAACGTCCGTGCCAGCGCCCTCGGTAGTGCTCACCAGCCGCCAGTTCCCGTCGGTTTTTTTTAAGACCGCCAGGCGGGCGAACTCATTGGCGAGCGAGTAAAAGGCCACGGCCTCGCTTGAGCCGTCCGCGTCGAGGTCAACGAACTGTATCGGCGCTCGCCGGCCTCCGCTCGAGGGGTATTTTAAGGTCACCTTTTCCTCCGAAACGGCGCTCAATGCCTCTATGACCGAGCTCTGGTCCGCCGTGAGCGCGGGCGCGTCCAAAAGTTCCTCGACCGAAATAGCCGAGGCACAGCCCGCGAGCAGCAGACAGGGCAGCAGGATGATGGCGGCAAGTCTTTTTTTTGTTTTCATGCGGCCGCCCCCCTTATGTTAAGCGGTGATAATCGTCAATTTATAATACTTATTTCAGCAGAGATAGTCAAACGAGCCGCGGGAAGGGGTGTGTCCCATCGCGTGGATATTTCGCTGTCTTTCCCCCGTCGAAGGCGGGGGAAGGACAGCATACTACACGCTTATAGACCACTCCCGCGGGAAGAGGTCCCTCCACTCCCCGCGTCGTGGAAGCATTGACGCTGGCGCGCATTTGTGTTTTAATTCTTGCATAAATAAATGAACATTCCATGAAGGGCTACGCTATGTTTAAAGGCAACACGCTCGAAGAAAAAAGCTGGATTATGTACGACTGGGCGAACTCGGTCTACGCCACCATCATCATGGCGGCCATTCTGCCTATTTACTTCGCCGCCCAGCACGAGGAGGCCGACGCCTGGTGGGCCTGGGGCACCTCGCTTGCCACCTTTGTCGTGGCGGTGCTCGCCCCCGTACTCGGAGCCGTGGCTGATTACAAGGGCATGAAAAAGAAGCTGCTCACCTTCTTTCTCGTGCTCGGCGTGGTCTTCACCTCTACCATAGCCTTTACCGACAACTGGCGGCTTATGCTCGTCGGCTATATAATAAGCTACATAGGCTTTGCGGGCGCGAACCTCTTTTACGACAGCTTTCTCACCGACGTTACCACCCACGAGCGCATGGACGGCATCTCCGCCAAGGGCTACGCCATGGGCTATATCGGCGGCAGCACGATACCCTTCCTCATCGCGATAGCGCTCGTCTTTCTCATGCCGGACAACAACGCCCTCGCCGTTAAGATTTCGATAGTCTTGACCTCTGTATGGTGGGCCGTGTTTTCCATTCCCATTCTCAAGAACTGCCGCCAGACCCACTCTCTGGGAGAGCCGCCGAAGGACATAGTAAAGCAGACCTTTTTGAATGTGGGCCGGACTCTCAAGAGCATAGTTACAAACAAAGCGCTGCTCTTTTTCATGCTGGCCTATTTCTTCTACATAGACGGCGTCGGCACCGTTATACACCTCTCCACCGCCTATGGCTCAACGCTGGGCCTCTCCTCAACGGGCATGATACTGGCGCTGCTCGTGACGCAGCTCGTCGCCGCGCCCTGCTCCATTCTCTTTGCGAAGCTGGCCGACAAAGTCGGCTCGCTCAAGATGATTGGCCTTGCTATTATAGTCTACTTTTTAATCTGCGGCGTAGGCTTCTATATGGGCTGGTCGCTCGAGCCCACGCAGAATGAGGCGGAGTCCGCCTTCGATTCCGCCTACCTCTCCGTACTGCCCGACGCAAATGATGACAGCTCCGAGAATTACAAGCTCTACAATTCCCTTAAGAACACAATCAGCAGTTCAGACCGCGTCGAGGAAGCCGAGGCGCTGATAATGGCTAGCAAACTCGAAGACGCCGAAAAATCAAGCCTTACCGCCGCCGTAATACCTGTTATGGAAGCTGTGAGCGAGAGCGGAGCGCACGACCTCGCGCTCAGGCGCTCGAATATACTCTTTTGGATAATGGCAGTAATGGTCGGAACCTGCCAGGGCGGAATACAGGCGCTCTCGCGCTCCTATTTCGGCAAGCTCATCCCGCCCGAGAAGTCCAACGAGTACTACGGCTTTTTTGATATCTTCGGAAAATTCGCGGCCGTAATAGGCCCCGCGCTCTATGGCTTCGTTAGAGCGGCCACGGGCAGCGCCGCTTTGGGAATATTGGGACTGATGGTGCTCTTCGCGGCGGGAGGCGCGCTGCTGCTCGCGGGCAGAAAGCACCTTAAGGCCGCCGAACAGGAAATGACAGCAAGGGAGATGCAAACATGATTTTTCTAACAGGTTTTATTGTAGTTTTTGTAGTGGCCTGCCGCCTCATTATAAACCTCACTTCCTTTGAGGGGGCTTTCGGAACGGCTCAGTGGCTCACGGTAGCCGCTCTGGTCGTGCTGGCGGGGCTCGAGGTGTTTTTCGGGATTAAAATCGCCCAGAAGAACAAGGAGGGCCTTGAAGAAAGAGAGAAGCTTCAGGCCGAGGAAAAGGCGAGGCTTGAAAAGCTGCGCCGCGAAAAATATATAGAGGATTTCGAGACTGCCGGCGCCGAGGCGGAGGCTCACTCGGAAGAAGCCGAGGAAGATGCGGCAGCTCCGCAAGCAGCTTACAACGAGGACGAACCACCAAAAAGCTCCAGTAAATACGACGAATAGAAAAATAAGGCGATGCGCCCCGAGAGTGCCGTTTTACCTGTCTTTAACAAAAGCTCTTTGATTCTAAATATGAACTGCGCTGACTTCTCAGGGCTTTTTTCCCGACTTCGGCGGATAAAACGCCCTGAGAAAATAATGCCGAATAAGCCCCTCCTTTACGGGAAGCCTAAGCGTAAAGGAGGGCTTTTTATGAATAAAAAGAAACACCCCAAAGAAACCGAAGGCCGCTTCGAGGCATATTCACCTAAGGTTCCCGGCGAGAGACCGGAAATCTCAACCAGTCCCGCAGCTGTGGACAATATTCTGCCGCTTTACGCTCCGGCGGGCGCAATAGTCACGCCCGGGGAGGTCCGCCGAAACGAGATAGACGAGGAGGACGTTGAGCGAATGCGCGAGTGGTGCGGTGAGAACGAGCTTTAGCGGCGCGGAACGACGCGCGGGCGGCAGGGTGTCAAGCTGCCGCCGCAAGCTCTTTTGCCGCAGAGGCACAAAAAGCTGATGGGTCTCATGCAGTTGCCGCTTATGAGAGTGTCCCTTCGACGTTGCCTTCGCGGGCGAATACGGCATTTTACACGCTTATTTGTAAGCTCTACCTGCCGCCGCGCCTGAAGAAACGCGAGAGCGCATTCCCCTCTTTTTCATCCTCTTGTTGTCTCGCGGCGGCCTTTTTAAGGCTTCTGTCAAGCCGCGACTTCGCCCTTTCCAGCAGCGAGGCAAGTTCCTTCTCCCCCGCCCCCTCGGAGTTTGCCTGAAAGGAGACGGCGAGTTTTCTTATGTTCTCCGAGGCCCCCCGCAAAGCGTCGGGGCTCTCGCTTCGCGCCGACTTTTCAAGAAGGGGTGCGGTTTTGAATCCCTCGGCGAGCGTCCAGCGCGCTATTTGCGCGAGAAGCACGTCCGTTTCTTCAAGCTCCCTCGCGTTCGCGCGGGCGGCCTCTCCCGCCAGCGCCAGGGTTTTGGCGCAGTCCTCAAGCTCGCCTTTTTCCGCTTTGGCAGGCTCCGCCGCAAGCAGAGACGAGGCTTTCTCATAAAGCTCTTTAGAGAGACCCTCCAGCTCGAGCGCGCCCGCGCGCATTATTTCGGCGTCGGCAAGACATTCGGGGTAGGGCGAGGAATTGTAAGCCACGCTCTCGGAATACTGCTCCAGCTTTGCGCCGAGCAGCCGCGCCAGGGCGTTGCGCTCCTCAAACTGGCCTATGGCCCGCGCAGCGTTATCGGCGGCCTTCACATTGGCGCGCAGGTACATGGTGGCGGACACGAGCGCGCCCATGGCTTTGGTAAAGCTTGTTGCGTATTCCCCGTTTACCGGCATACCGCTTCCGAGCTGCATCTCACAGATATCCATAAGGCCTCTCGCCGCCAGCGGCCTCTCCTTAGACTCGCGCACCAGCTCCCAGGCCTTAACCGTTGAGAGCGCTATCCTGCCGCGCTCCTCGGCCTCGCTAAGCTTGTTTGAGGAATCGAGCACCGAGAATATCTCGTGGTAGTCGCGCAGGGTTCGAGCAGGAGGGCCGGAGAGCGTTATGAACTGGTCGTCCGGAACTATCCTGTCTCCCAGCCCGTTTATAAAGTCGTTGCTGCGGCAAAAGGACCAGAGCGTCTCAAGGCGTTTCTCATAATTCGGCAGCGAGTTTTTAAACCACGCTATGGCCTCGGGAGAGAAGCCCTGCCCGTTTATTGAGATGCAGGCCGCGAACTGCTCATAAAACATCGCCGTGAGCTGCGCCTTGTTGCCGCCCTTGGAGTGCCCGCCCACTATCAAATCGCGGCGGTTCTCCCAGCCGTTTTTCTTAATGAGTCTGCTTACAAAATCGAGTGTCTGCGCCTGCTGGGTGGAGAGAAAGTCCTCGCGCAGCTCTGCGCCCACGGCCTTTCCGCTTTCATCGTAGCTGTAATACACATTGCTCTGGCTAAGCCCGCAGAAGGAAACGCCGTTGTCGTTCCATTCGCCGTTTCCGGTGCCGCGGAATATGAGATAGGTCTCCCCCTCGGGGCTTGTAAAGCTGCAGGCGTTGAGCCCTTCGCGGTCATAGCCCATGCTCCAGCTCTGGTCGGAAATAATATAGGAGCAGAGCGGGTCGTCCGTTTCGACGAGCATTTTAAGCGGCTCCAGAAAGCGGCCGACAAGCCTCTCGCTGGGCTCTCCGTCTATGGCGGAGCAGGTGTCGGCGATTATATTCTCTATCACTTTACGCAGGGTTGAGCCATCGGGCGTTTCGTGAATGAAGTGGTGGGTAAACACAAAAAGAGCGCAGGCTCTGGCACGCTCGCGCGCCGCACTGAGACTAAGCTTCGGCATTTTCAAGCGCCTCGCCTATCTTTTTTAACAAAGGCAGGGCAAGCTCCTGCTTGTAGGTTTGCAGCGCCTCGAAAAAGGCTTCTGCCGCCGCCCCCTCAAAGCTCTCCCCGAGGCCCTCGCAGACCGCCAGCGCCTCAGAAATCTGATTTGCGCCGCTCTTGAGCGCCCTTATTTCCGCTTCGCTCTCAGCTCTATACACTGCCGCCTCCCGATGTCTTGTTTTGAAGCTCTCTCGCTCGCTTGACCGCGCGCGTCTGCGCGCCGCGAAAGCGTTTTGAGCTTTCCAGCAAAAAGAGGCGCTGGGTCTTTATTTCGACAAGCGCCCTCTCAAAGTCCTTTTTCAGATTCTCGGCCTTTTCAAATCTCCCGAGCGTCTCGAGCGCTTCTTCCAGCTCCTCGGAGCAGGCCGTAAGCTCCCCAGCGGCCTGCTCGAGTCTTTTAAAATCTATATGAATAAGGCCCAATATGCCCCTCCTCGGAAGTTCCCATTGCTGGATTTTCTCCCCCGCCTTCGGCTGGTAAAATACAGTTTTTTATATGCTTACAGGCCAATGCTCGCTCCTTTTGCCTTGAGCCGCTCTGGCAGCTTCAGGGCGGCGACGCGCTTGAAGCCATCGTTCAAAATTACGGCCTCCCAGGGCAGCAGCGTGCCGCCGAAATCCTCTCGACCGGCGCTGCTTATAACAAGCTGACCCGCGTAGCGCGTTTTTCTCGCGCGCCTCGAAAAGTTCAGAAGTACGAGCGCTCTCCTGCCCTCGAAGCTGCGCTCGAAGGCGACGAAGCTTCCCTTGGCCTCGAGCAGCTTAAAGGAACCGTATTTCAGCGTGTCGCTCACAGAGCGCGTGCGTATCATGTCGCGGTAGTAGTTGAGTACCGAGAAGGCGTCCTTTTCCTGAGCGGCGCGGTTTATCCTGTCCTGATTGCCGCAGAGCCTGAGCCAGGGAGTTCCCTCAGTAAAGCCCGCGCCCTCGCCCGCCTCCCACTGGAAGGGGGTCCTCGCGTTGTCGCGCGTGTTGCGCTTTATTATGCGCCAGCGCAGAGAGGCGGGAAAATGCAGCCTCTCGAGCAATTTAAAGACATTGCGGGATTCGACGTCGTTTATCTCATCGAGTGAATTCCAGTCGGTGTTGGTCATGCCCAGCTCCTCGCCCTGATAGATAAAGGGCGTGCCCTTAAGCGACAGAAGCAGGGTGCAAAGCAGCTTTGCGCTCGCCTCC
>JAUNBN010000039.1 GCA_030527085.1 Oscillospiraceae bacterium | reverse complement strand
AATCTCTATCGGGATATTCATATCGAAAAGGAAGCTCTTCACTCGTAATTCTCTTAAATCCAGCTTTTTCATAAAATCTATGAGATTTCTCTGCAACGGATGGCGTATCCAGCAATGCCAAGGAATATCCATCCTCTTTTAATTGTCTTAACACTACTTGATATAAGGCCAATCCAACCTTTTTACTTCTCCAATCCGCTCTGACAAAGAACTTCTTTAATACGGCATTCCCGTTTCCATAATTCATATATGCAAGCGTGCCAATAACCTCTTCGTTTTCAACAGCAATAAAAAACCTTCCGCCATTTTTCTCGTAAGATGCAGGTATATTCAACAAATCCGGCTGCTCATCTAACGCAAGCTCAATTTTTGCCTCGTTGTTTTGAATATGCAGAATCAAATCTATAATTTGCTTCTTATATCTATCATTGTATTGAATGATTTCCATTTGGTCTCTCCTCTGCAGATCCCGATTTGGCAAATTCGCGTGGCTTGCCGCTGTGTATTCCCCCCGTTTCAGCCAATACCATTAAGTTAAATCCTTCCCGGCGCTTTCTTCCTCCGGCTCCCGAGCCTCGTAGAGCGCTTTGATATAGCTTATGCCCAGCGAGAGCGAAGCGGCGGCTCCCGCCAGACACATGAGCTGTATTAAGAGCCTTGTGTCGGTCGGGAGAAAGCCGTTGCTCTGAAAGAAATAGACAAGCCAGCCGCAGAGGAGCGCGGCGGCCAGCGAAAGAAGCCCGACAAAAAAGGCCCTTAAAAAGCGCAGAGGGCTGCCGGACTTTTTTTGAGGCTTTTGCCTTTTTCGCGGCGGCCTAGAGGCCCGCTTCTTCTCTCTCAATTTCCTCAACCTTCTCAATGCGGCGCTTGTGCCGCCCGCCCTCAAAGGGCGTGTCCAAAAATGTGTCGCAGATTTTCAGGGCCAGGCCCGCGCCCGTAACGCGCGCGCCGAGACAGAGCACATTCGCGTCATTGTGGCGGCGGGTGAACTCGGCCGAAAAGCAATCGCCGCAGAGCGCGGCGCGTATGCCCTTTATCTTGTTGGCACTGATGGACATCCCAATGCCCGTTCCGCAGATGAGTATGCCCTTTTCGCACTCCCCCGAGCGCACTGCGCGGCAGGCGGGCGCGGCGAGGTCGGGGTAGTCACATGACTCCGCCGTAAAGGAGCCGAAATCCTTATACTCCAGTCCCCTCGCCTCAAGGCGCTCCATTATCTCTTTCTTGAGGGCGAAGCCCCCGTGGTCGCTCGCTATCGCTATCATAATGCCTTCCTTTCTGTTTGTCTTTTGGCAGTCCCCTTTCGCGCGGAATCCGCGCTCTCGAGGCACTCCCTGCCTTTTTATATACTTCCCGCCGTTTTATTCTCCCGCGCTTCTTATCTGCGCGCATATCTCGTTGCGGCGGTCTATCTGGATATGCAAAGCGTCGCAGACAGTTTCAACTGAAACGAGGTCGTTTAAATCGAGCGAATCGAGCTGGTAGATATAGCGCGCTATTGCGTCCTCGCAGCTCGCGGTGTCGAAGTTCGAGAGCGGGTCGCTGAATACGAGCGCGTCGTTAACCGAGGATATCAGCTCCCGCGCGCGCGGCACAGGGCAGCGCGAGAGTATGGAGCCCAGCTCGTCGAGCATGGCGCGCATTACCTCCGAGCGGTTTACAACGGTCTCCCTTGCGGGCTCCCTGCGGCGGGAGGCCGCGAAAACGGCTATAACAAGAGAGAGATAGGCGAGCAGCAGCAGCCCGAACACGATAAGCGGCACAATATTGCTCAAAGCGGGCAGGGCGCAGCAAACGAGCCCCGAAATCAAAACGAGGGCACAGAAGCCCCAGCTGAACAGACTTAAGGCCGCGGCGGTTCGCCCGCGCAGATGTCTCGGGCGAAAGGCGAGCGCTCGCAGCAGCGCCAGCGCCGCCGCACCGAGGCAGGCGAGCGCGCCGCAGCAGGTGTAAATAAAGGCCTCGTTTCGCGTTTTTATAATCAAAAAAGCCCCGAGGCAGAAAAGTCCCGCGGGAAAAAGGGCGAGCGCTAGCGCGGCGGCCGTCCTCGCGGCGCGGCGGCCGGGCTCTCTCTTCTTTTTTTTGCCGCTCTCGGCTTTATATATCATGCGGTCCCTCAAAACCCGCAAAGGGAGCGTCCCGTCGCGTGGATTTTTCGCTGCCTTTCCCGCGCAAATAGCCGGTAAATTCTTCTTTTTTAATTATAAGGCAAGCTCCTCGGCGCTGTCAATCGAGCGCGGCTCTCTGGATTGCCCCTTTTTCGTGCTTCTTCGCTATCTTTTTCAGCTTTCGGCTGGGAAAGACAGCAGAATACCCGCTTTTGGACCGCTCCCCGGCTCTCGGGAGCATCCTCTCGCGTGGACTTTTGCCGTATTCTCCGCCGAAAGCGGGGAATACAACCCTTTAGGCTTATATGCCGCCTCGCGGCTCTCGAAGCGTTCCGCTCGCGCGCCGCCGCGCGTTTGACTTCAAGGGCGCAAAGGTGTAAGATTTCGGCTATGAAAACCAATTACCATACCCATACCTACCGCTGCAAACACGCCGTAGGCTCCGACGAAAGATATGTTAAGGCCGCCCTTGACGGCGGCTTTGACGAACTGGGCTTTTCCGAGCACTGCCCGCTGCCCTACAAGAGCGGCTTCAGGTCTCCCTACCGCATGGATCTCTTTCTGCTCGAGGACTACCTCGAAAGCGTAAGGGAGCTCAAGGCTCGCTACGCGGACAAGATAGAGATCAGAGTCGGCTTTGAGTGCGAATACTTCCCCGAGTATATGGACTGGATACGCGATATGCTCGAGGAAACGCAGGCCGATTACGCCTTCTTCGGCAATCACAACTTCCCCGACGACGAGGTCTGCGACTTCTTCGGCCACTGCGTGAGCACCCCCGAAATGCTCGGGCTCTATCTTGAGAGCGCGCTTAAAGGAATGGAGACGCCGCATTACAGCTTTATGGCTCACCCCGACCTCTTCATGCGCGCCTACCCCGAATTTGACAGCCACTGCGAAAAGGCCAGCCGCAAAATTTGCGAGAAGGCCGCAAGACTTGGCCTGCCGCTTGAATACAACATCTCCGGCTCCTACCACGAGGGCGGCGGCGAGGGCTTCCCCCACCCCAAATTCTGGCAGATAGCCGCGGACTGCGGCTGCGTTTGCATAATTGGCTGCGACGCGCACGACAGCCGCCGCCTTTGCGGCCCGCGCGCCGCGGAGCTCTATTCCGCGGCACTGGCGCACATTAAAAAGCTCGGCTTAAAAAGAATAGACCGCCCGCGCTTTCTGCGCTAGCCTTTCGAAGCCAAAGGGCGGTAAACCGCAGTAGAAATACGCTCTGGCGGGCCGCTCCCGCGGCGGCTTTCCCGCCTGAGCCGTCCTTTTCCGATTTGGAATATTCAGACTTAATAAACGCACCCCTTTCTGTCAACACTAGTTTGCAGAGGAGTGGCCCAAAAGCGGGTTCTATGCCACATTTCTCGCCTTCGGCGGGGGATAGAGCAGGAATAACACGCAGCAGGGGCACTTCCGTTGTCAGAAACGGGGTGTGTTTTTTGCGTAAATTCTTAAAACCGGCGGCGATTTTCTGTCTATTCGCGCTGGCGCTGGGCCTGGCCTACGGCATAGCCGGCGATACCTATCTGCCGGAATTTGTCTATGTGAGCGAGGGCGAGAGCTTTTCCTTCGCGGGCGGCCTGCTTACCGCGCGGCGCTCCGTTCCGCAGCTCGCCGAAGTCTCCTCCTCCGGGGAGGGTTCGGGGAGCTCCTATAACGCCACTCTCATGCTGCTCGGAACGCTGCCGCTCAAAAGCGTCCGCGTCATTCAAACGGGCAGAATCTGGCTCAAGCCCGGCGGCATGACCTTTGGGGTAAAGATGTTCACCGAGGGTGTTGTGGTCGTCGGTTTTTCAAAGGTGCGCTCCGCGGGCGTGAGCCTCAGCCCTGCCGAGGAAGCGGGCCTGAAGCTCGGAGACGTGATATCGAGAGTTGACGGCGTTCTCATAGACGGCAATTCCAAGCTCGCGGCGGTGGTAGAGGCCGGCGGCGGCCGCGCGCTCAAGGTCGAGTACAGCCGGGAGGGAGAGACGGCAACGGCCTGGCTCAAGCCCGCCCCCGCAGCCGACGGCACGGGCTACAAGGCCGGAATGTGGGTGCGCGACTCCTCAGCCGGCATAGGCACCGTCACCTTCTTCTGCGAGGAGACGGGCGTGCTGGCCGGTCTGGGCCACGGCGTTACAGACACCGACACCGGAGTTATAATGCCGCTGTCGAGCGGCGAGCTGGTCCCAGTAAGCGTCACAGGCGTAGTAAAGGGCCAAAGCGGCGCGGCGGGCGAGCTCAAAGGCGCCTTTTCGCGAGGCGAGCCCCTCGCCACTCTTGAGTACAACTGCCAAAGCGGAGTCTACGGGCGGCTGCTCGCCGAGGAGACGAGCTTCGGCGCGGCTCTGCCCGCGGCCTACAAGCAGGATATAATAAGCGGAAAGGCCATGATACTCTGCACGGTGGACGGCGGCGGCCCCGCCTACTACGATATCGAGATAGAGTCCATCAACTTGAGCGGCGCGCAGCCGAGCAAGAACATCGTGCTGCGCGTCACCGACGAAGAGCTTTTGGAGCTCACGGGCGGCATAGTGCAGGGCATGTCCGGCAGCCCCATTATCCAGAACGGCTGCATAATAGGAGCGGTTACACATGTATTCTTAAACGACCCCACGCGCGGCTACGGAATATTTATTGAGAACATGCTCGCGGCCGCAGGCGAGCTCGAGAAACAGGCGCTGGCAGGCTGAGACAGCCGGCGAAAACTCCGAAAAAACGCCGCCCTCAATTGAGGACGGCGTTCGGCGTTTTATTGCCTGTATTCTTACTTTACGTTAAAGGCCTTGAAGCCGGGATATACGGCGCTCGCGCCGAGACCTTCCTCGATTCTGAGCAGCTGGTTGTACTTCGCAACGCGCTCGCTGCGGCTGGGCGCGCCGGTCTTTATCTGGCAGGTGTTGAGGGCCACGGCGAGGTCGGCAATGGTGGTGTCCTCGGTCTCGCCGGAGCGATGGGAGGTAACGGCGGTGTAGCCGGCCTTGTGGGCCATCTTTATCGCCTCGAGCGTCTCGGAGACGCTGCCTATCTGGTTGAGCTTAATAAGGATGGAGTTTCCGCAGCCGAGCTCTATGCCCTTCTTGAGGCGCTCGGTGTTGGTGACAAAGAGGTCGTCGCCCACGAGCTGTATCCTGTCGCCCAGCTCCTCTGTCATGAGCTTCCAGCCCTCCCAGTCCTCTTCGTCGAGGCCATCCTCGATGGAGTAGATGGGGTATTTGTCGCAGAGGCTCTTCCAGTGCGCAATAAGCTCGGCGGAAGTGTAGTCCGTTCCGGCCTTGGGCAGGTGATACTTGCCCTTCTCGCCGCTCTTCCACTCGCTGGCGGCGGCGTCCATGGCGAGAACAAAGTCCTCTCCGGGCTTATAGCCGGCCTTCTCTATGGCTTCGAGAATGACCTTTATCGCGTCTTCGTCGCTGGCGAGGTCGGGGGCGAAGCCGCCCTCGTCGCCCACAGAGGTCGCAAGGCCCCTGCTCTTGAGTATGGCCGCGAGCGCGTGGAAGACCTCGGTGCACTGGCGCAGGCCTTCCTTAAAGCTCTCGGCTCCAACGGGCATTACCATGAACTCCTGAACGTCAACGGTGTTGGCCGCGTGCGCGCCGCCGTTTAAGATGTTCATCATCGGCACGGGCAGGCGGTTTCCGTTCACGCCGCCCAAAAAGCGGTAGAGGGGTATTCCGAGCGAATAGGCCGCCGCGCGCGCGCAGGCGATGGAAACGGCCAGAATGGCGTTCGCGCCCAGCTTGGATTTGTCCTTGGTGCCGTCGGCCTCGAGCATGAGGGAATCTACCAGGTAGGTGTCGGAGGCGTCAACGCCGGTGAGCAGCTCGTTTATAACGGTGTTGATGTTCTCAACGGCCTTGGAAACGCCCTTGCCGCCGAAACGGCTCTTGTCTCCGTCGCGCAGCTCCAGTGCCTCGAACTCGCCGGTGGAGGCGCCGCTGGGGGCCGCTCCGGTGGCGACGGTTCCGTCTACCAGGCGAACCTCTGCCTCAACGGTGGGGTTGCCGCGGGAATCGATTATTTCACGTCCGATTACAGCTTCGATCTCAAAGTAATTCATTGTTTTTCCTTTCGAAAACACCCTGACTATTCCGTAAGAACGCGGTTCTTACGAACCGCGGCTACGTTTGATATAATTTTATCGAATTGCTCCCGCTATTGCAATACCCTAAGAGCTTTTTATTGCAAAAAGCCGTGGTATACAGGAATTTTTACGCAGACGAGGCACTCTCGTGCCGCCGGGAACGGACCATAAGCGGGTTTATACCGTACTCCCCCGCCGAAGGCGGGGGAGTACAATTAAGAAAGCGCGCAACGACGTGCCCTCGTTTGACAGAACACGCACTTCGGCTCTATAATGTCGAAAATATTTTTAGAGAGCCGGTCTTATGAAGAAGTTTTTCGCAGAGTTTAAATCCTTCATTTCCAAAGGGAGCGTTATAGACCTCGCCGTCGGCGTTATAATCGGCTCCGCTTTCGCCTCAATAGTGGACTCTCTGGTAGACGACATAATCTCGCCCGTGCTGGGTCTCTTCGCCAGCGAGCATCTGGAAAACCAGGCCTGGGAGCTGGGCGGCGTGCGAATAGGCTACGGAGCCTTTCTGACCTCCGTTATCAACTTCCTGCTGATGGCCCTCGTGCTCTTTGCGCTTATAAAGCTCGTAAACCGGCTGAGCGAAGCCGGGCACAAGCTCCTGCCCCGCGAGGAAGCGGCTCCAAAGAGCAAGAAGTGTCCCTACTGCAAGAGCGACATACCCGCCGACGCGGTCAAATGCGCCTGGTGCACCTCGGATTTGACTCCCGAAAAGACCGCTGAATAAGTGCCGGATTTAAAGCCCGAATATCCAAAGAGCAAAGAGAGAGCGTTTCACAAATGAAGCGGTCTCTCTTTTTGGAGTGTTTTGTTCGCGTGGAATCTTCGGTTCCCCGCATTCGGCAGGTGCGGATGCCCTGATAAAATGACATATTCCAAAGGCGGGAGTAATACAGCGTTGAAACCCGCTTTTTGGCGGCTTTCGGCGAATCGGCTTTTGAGCGCAAGCGTTCAGCTAATTATTATTGACAAGGCGTCGAGCTGCGCGAGCCAGGCCAGCACCGCGCCCGCGAAGCAGAGCGCCCTGTCGTCGCTGTTTTTGCTGAGCTTCAGCCACCCCGAGCGCAGGCAGAGCAGCACGAGCGGCAGAACAGGCAGCAGGTAGCGGCCCTGTATTCCGTAAACCGTGGCGTAGTTTATCGGCGTCCAGGTCATGCAGATAAGCACCGTGAGCAGCGTTATGACGAGCGCGATAAAGGCCGTCAGCACGCGGGAAAAACCCCGAAGCGCCAGCCTGTCCTCGGGCGCGCTCGCGCAGGAGAGCAGGAGCAGAACGATAAAGCCGATAACCAGAGCCCAGCTTATCTCCACTCCTCCGAGGATTATCTCACCCAGCCTGCCTCCGATGAGCCCCTGAAGGTAGAGCGGCATGCTCTGCTGCAGCGTTCTCAGCAGCAGCACGGCTACCTCGCCGGGCCGTGCGAGCATATATCCCAGAGAGAATTGCAGAGCGGCGTCGCCGTTGGGCAGGGTCTGGGCGAGCTGTTCGTTCGTAAGCTCCATAACGGCGGCGCGCCCACCGGTAATCTCGTAAAGCACGCTGCGGCCGTTAACCGCGAACCAGACTCCGGCGGCCGCCGCTATCAGAACGATAAGGGCCGTTACGGCCTTGCGGTTGCTCTTCCAGAGGCTGGGCGCGAAGATTAAAAGCAGGCCCACGAGCGGCAGATAAATGCCCTTGCTGGGCGCTATCAGCAGCGCCAAAAGGCCCAGAGCGGCGTATTCCCAAATGCGGCCGCCGCCCTCGCAGTAGGCCAGCTTGAGGCAGAGGGAGATAAAAGCGAAGGACATTCCCAGCAGCGGCGCGTCGTAGCAGAGGCTTGCGCCTATCTGAAGCGACATAGGCAGCAGGCAGCAGAGCGCGAGCGCGGCCTTGCCGAAGGGTATGAGCTTTACAGACAGCACGCAGAGCGCAAAGTAAAAGGCGAAGTTCATAAGTCTCCCCGCGAGCTGCAGGGCGCTGCCGGAAAAACCGCCGAGGCGCGCGAGCCAGATTCCCAGTGTCTGCGGGAAGTAGAGCGGCTTGAATATGGTGTAGGCATGTCTTTCTTCAACAGTTGTTGTTTTGCCGTCCTCGGTCTCTCTCAAGCTGTCGTAGGCGCGTTGGTAGGCAAAAACATCGTAGTCCCGCGAAATGCCGCCCTCGGGATTCAGCTTAGGCACATCGCTCTCGCGCATTATGACCCAGCCGGCGCTGTCTGTCGCGCTCTGTCCGAGCCATTTGTTCGAGTAGGCGTAGGCCGTGGCGTAGTGAACGTCCTCGTCCGGCGCACCCATGGGCGGCAGAATAAGCGCCATTGTAAGCCCTAAAATCGCCAGCGCCGCAGCAAACGCCAAGTGGAATTTGACTTTTTTAATAAAGAGCAGCCAATAGCAAAGCATCAGCCCCGCCGTCGCGAAAAGCGCGACGCACCAAAAGGCTGTGGTAATCCAGCTTCCCGCTCTGTCAACGGCGAGCTGCAGCACCAGAGTCCCGCCCTCGGCGGCAAAGCCCGCCTTCTGCCCGCTCGAGCGCCAGAGCGCGAACTGCCCGCCCTCGCATGAGCCATCGAAGCTTATTTCGAGGCTGTAGCGCCCGGTATAGCCCTGCGCCGCCAGCGCCTCGTCAAAGACCGCCTCTGCAAAGTGGTCCTCTTTAAGCTGCGAGGCGTCCAGTTCGAGGTCGCGCAGCAACGCGCCGTCCTCGCCGTAAAGCGAGACGCGCAGGGTTCCGCTGAGGCTGCCGCCGCTTGCCGTGTGCTTAAAACGCACCCCGCAGAGCTTCGTTCCCGGCTCTATCGTAAGCGTCTGAACAAGGCTCTCGCCGCTTTGCAGCGCGTAAGCCTCGCCGTAGTCGTCGCAGACTATCTCGTAGCTCAGCCTGCCGACGGCGGGCCTCACGCAGTCGAACTCTATCCATTTTGCGGCCAGCAGCAAAAGGCCCGCCAAAAGCGCGAGCGCGAGCCAGTGT
>JAUNBN010000293.1 GCA_030527085.1 Oscillospiraceae bacterium | reverse complement strand
GGAAGGAAGTGCAGAAAAAGCTCCATCCTGAAAGCGGCACGGTAAAGCTCGGCATATATATCAACACCGCGTCAAATCTGGTGCCGCTGTTTATAAACGACTTCCGGCGCACCCATCCCGACTGTGAGATCGACATAGTCCTCGACATAAATTATTCCTGGATAGAGGATATGCACGAGAAGCTCATACGCGGCAATTACGATATGATCATCACAAGCTGCGGTGATAACATCCAGAACTGCCAATCGCGGCAGATAGCGGTTCAAAGCGTAAAGCTGCTCGTGCCCCTTCAGCACCCGCTGGCGGGCGAGGAGAAAGTCCCGCTTGAGAAGCTGAAGGATCTTGATATCCTGTGCGTATCGCCAAATTCCTACATGGACGTCCATATAAAGCGGCTTTTCGCATCCAAAGGCATTTTCCCGCACATCAGCTACTCGAAGGACTGGACCTCTCTCATCACGGAGACCGCAATAGGCAAGGGAGTCGCGTTCACGACCATCCTCCCCATCAACTCTGATCTGCTCACATATGTTGAGATAGATGAGCCGAACAACAAGAGGGATATTTTCATAAGCTGGTCGACCAACCGGGCGCTCTCCCCCTCGGCAAAACTCCTGCTCAGCCACATTCTCAAGGTCAGCGAGGAAAACGGCCCCAACAACCTGATATTTTAGCCTGCGCCGGCCGCCGAAGGCCGCAGCGGGTGAGCGCAAGGTCTCAAGGCCCGCCTCGCCTTGGATAAGCTGCCGCAAAGAGATCAGGCCTTTGCCGAGCACAGCGGGATTTTTCGTAAAGCTCAGGCCTTCACGATAAAATGGGCACTCAGCTTGTCAAAGAAGTCCTGTCGGACTTCTTTGACAAGCTGCAAGGCTGCGGACAAAAAATGTCCGCAGCCTTTGATTTTTCAGGCCTGCGCGCTTCCAAACGACCTGGAAACAGCTCTAGTGGCGGCCGATTTAAAGGAAGCCGGGCAGACCTGGGAGCATTTGCCTCTTAAAGCGCCATTTTATATATCTTTACTATGTCCTCTTTATACAGCTTCCTGATCACGCCGATATAGCCCTTGCCGAGCGAGTTTGCCGCGGCGGACGCCATATGCTCTATCTGCTCTTCCGTAGGGTGGAGGCCGATATCCGAAAACTTCGTCGGCATGCCCAGCGATACATACCACTGCTTCAGCCGCCTGATGCCCTCCTCGGCAACCTTTTCCGGGTGCTCCGCGTCAGGCTCGACGTCCCAGACCTTCTCAGCCCATCTGGCCACGCGGGCAGCATTGTCTTTATAGACGTAGGGAAGCCAGGCCGAGTAGACTATGGTGAGGGTCGAGCCGTGTATGGTGTCGAAAACAGCGCCAATTGGATGGGCGAGCTGATGCGAGGCGTTTTCCTTGTTGCGCCCCCATGCGATAAATTCGTTCACGCCCATGTCAGCCACCGCCATGAGCTCTGTCCTGTCCGTGAGATTGTCCCTCTCCGGGTCGAGGATAACCGGCGCAAGCTCGGTGTGCAGATAGTGCATCGCGCTCTCGAGCAGGTTGTCGAATATGCCGAAATGCGCGTCATCGGTCATATATCTGTCCGTATGATGGGACATTATATCGCAGATGCCGTTGACCAGCAGATGCC
>JAUNBN010000038.1 GCA_030527085.1 Oscillospiraceae bacterium | reverse complement strand
ATAGCTTCGAGCGGGTTATAGGCATACTCAACGGCACCACGAACTACATACTCACGCGAATGTTCAGGGAGGGCTGCTCCTACGAGGCTGCGCTCAAAAGCGCCCAGGAGCTGGGCTACGCCGAGCGCGACCCCTCCTCGGACGTTGAGGGCTTGGACGCCGCCAGAAAGATAGCCATACTCGCGCGCCTCGCCTTCGGCGCGGACGTAAAGCTCGAGGACGTGCAGCGCATGGGGATAAGCGCCCTCAGCGAAGATGACATCCGCCTTGCCATGCGCATGAACTGCACGATAAAGCTCGTGGCCGGAGCCGTGGCTCAGGAGAAAGGGGTTTCCGTCTTTGTTCGGCCCGCCTTTGTTGAACTCGGTCACCCTCTGGCCTCAGTGGGCGGCGTTTTCAACGCGCTCTTTCTCTCCGGTGACTGCTCGGGCGAGCTAATGCTCTACGGGCGCGGCGCGGGCGCGAGACCCACGGCTTCCTCCGTTGCGGGGGATATAATTGAAATATGCCGCAATATTGCCGCCGGCTCAAGCTCGCCGCGAATAAGGCAAAGCGGCGCCGGGGGCCCCGGCGCGCTGCCCGCGGGCGAGCTTTGGTGCGGTTATTGTATAAGAATGACGGTTGAGGACAGGCCGCGCGTGCTCGAGGGCGTAGCCGGAGCCTTCGGCGCAAACTGCGTGAGCCTGCGCTCCGTAGTGCAGACCCCGCTCGGCGAGGGCGAGGCGGAGCTTATTCTCATCTGCCACCCCCACCGCGAGGCGGATATAAAACGCTCGCTCAAGGAGCTTGAGGGGCGCGATTATGTAAAGAACCTTCGCTCCTTCATGTGCCTCGAGGCCACAAAGGAGGACGCGCTTTGAAGATACAGGTAATGGTTCCCGCCTCCTCGGCCAATATAGGCTCAGGCATAGACTGCTTCGGGCTGGCACTGCCGCTTTTTTTAAGCGTTACGGCCGAGCCCTCGGATAAACTCGAAATCGTTTTTTCGCGCGGTTTCGAGGGCGAAATATCCCTTGAAAACAACCTCTTTATGCGTGCCGCTGAAAGAATTTTTGCAAAGGCGGGCCTTAAAACGCCGCCGATGAAAATAGAAATGCAGACGGATATCCCTCAGTCGCGCGGACTCGCGAGCAGCGCCAGCGCCCTTGTCGCGGGAGCTTACTGCGCCAACGCCTGGCTGGACTCTCCATTTTCTCAAAACGAGCTTATAGCCGAGGTCGCCGCGCTGGAGGGCCACCCGGACAACGTCGTTCCCTGCGCCGCAGGCGGCTTCACCGTCGCGGCCGATATTAAGGGCGAAATCTGTTACAAAAAGCTCTGCCCCGAGGGCCTGCGCGTCGCGCTCGCGGTGCCGGACTTCGAGCTCTCTACCAAAATTGCGAGAGAGGCCCTGCCGAAGAACGTATCCTTGAAACTCGCCTGCGCGCAGCTTCAGCGCGCGAGCCTTTTGGTAGCATCTATAGCCGACGGGGATATGGACATGCTGAGGGCAGCCAGCGAGGATCTTATTTTCACTCCCGCGCGGCGCTGCCTGATACCCGGCTTTGACGAAGCTGCGAGCGCGGCACTGGAAAAAGGCGCTTACTGCTCCATGATTTCGGGCGCGGGGCCGACGGTTATGGCGCTCTGTTCGGAGAATACCGCTTTGGATGCCTCCGAGGCGATGGCCGCGGCCTTCGGCCTGAAGGGCATAAAGGCGGCCTCCTACGCGCTGCAAATAGACTTTGAGGGCGCAAGGCTCACAATTCAGCCCTAAAAAAGAGGTAACTAATGAAATATATAAGCACCAGAGGCGCGGGTCCCGTTAGCGCGTCTGAAGCGGTTCTGAGGGGGCTCGCGCCGGACGGCGGGCTCTACGTTCCCGAGAGCCTGCCCGCGCTGAACTCAGGCGAGCTCGAATTTTTAAAAAGCTGCTCCTACGGGGACGCAGCGCGGCTCATCTTAAAGAAATACCTCGAAGACTTCAGCGAGGCAGAGATAGACGACTGTGTGAGCAAAGCTTATGAGAGCGAGCGTTTCGCTTCAAAAGATGTTTTTGAGCTGCGCGAGCTCGAGGGCGGGCTCTGCGCGCTGGAGCTCTACCACGGGCCGACCGCCGCCTTTAAGGACATGGCCCTGCAGCTCACCCCGCGCCTGCTCACAAAGGCGGCGGCGCACTGCGGCGAGAGGGACAGGATAGCCGTGCTCGTCGCCACTTCCGGCGACACCGGCAAGGCGGCGCTCGAGGGCTTCTGCGAGCTTGCGGGAACGAGCGTCTGCGCGGTCTACCCCGCCGGGGGAGTGAGCGAGCTGCAGCGCCGCCAGATGATAACCCAGCGCGGGAGCAACACGCGAGTAATAGCGCTCGAGGGCAACTTTGACGACGCGCAGAACGCCGTTAAACATTTTTTCTCAAGCGAGAGCGCCCGCGCGGCTCTCGCCCGCCGAGGGGCGAAGCCCAGCTCCGCAAACTCCATAAACTGGGGCCGCCTGCTGCCGCAGATAGTTTATTACAGCCTCGCTTCGGTGCGCCTCGCCATCGGCGGAGCGGTCGATTTCGCCGTGCCGACGGGCAACTTCGGCAATATCCTCGCCGCCTATTACGCGAAACGCATGGGCGCGCCCGTGGGCAGGCTGCTTTGCGCCTGCAACAGAAACGACGTGCTCGCGGATTTCATAAATACCGGCGTTTACGACAGGCGGCGGGAGTTCTTCCGCACCCTTTCCCCTTCTATGGATATTCTCGTCTCCTCCAACCTCGAACGCCTGCTCTTCGAGCTTTCGGGGCACGACGCCGCCTTTGTGTCCTCGCGAATGGACGAGCTGTCGAAGATGGGGCATTACAGCATCGGCGAAACGCTTCTTAAAAAAATGCGGGAGCTTTTCTCCTCCGCGAGCTGCGGCGACGGAGAAACGCTCGAAACCATAGAGCGGCTCTGGCGCGAGCAGAACTACCTTTGCGACACGCACACCGCCGCCGCCTTTTTCGCCGCGCGCGGCTTTGAGTCCGAGAAGCTGGTCGTTGTCTCAACGGCGAGCCCCTACAAATTCCCCGTCGCGGTCTTGAGCGCGCTCGAGGACACGGCCCCCGCGGACGACTGGGATGCCTTAAGGCGGCTCGAGACCCTTACGGGCATAGAAGCTCCGAAAAGCCTGCGCGAGCTCGAGAGCCTGCCGGTGCTGCACACTGAGCGCTGCGCGCCCGGGGATCTGGTCTCTGTTTTGAGCGAAACGCTCTGAGGGAAACGCATATCCTAATCGGACATATAATAATTATACAGCCTGTTTTGGGAGTTTAATAATGGAAATCAACTACGCCGAAATCGGCCTTCGCATAAGGCGTTTGAGATTGGTGAAGGGGTATACGCAAGCGCAGTTAAGTGAATTGGCGGCTATGGAGCCCTCGAACGTATCGCATATAGAAAGAGGCGCTATACAAAAACGCGCAAAAACAGCGGCGGGGCTCGCAAACACCCGCCGCTGTTTAATTATCCGCCTTATTTCACCGCCAGCGCGTAGCTCTCGTCTATTCGCCGGCAGAGCTCGGCGGTGGGTATAGAGGAATCGAGCAGCATTGTGTACCAGCGTCTTTTGTTCATGTGATAGCCCGGGAAGTAGCGCCGCCCGTCCAAAAGCCCCTCCAGCTCCTGCGGCCTTACTCTCAAATCAATTATCTCGGCCCTCTCTGCCGATTCAAATCCGAGTTTGCTCTTTTGAATAGTGAGCAGGGCCGCGTACCATTTGCCCGTGTCCTTCCTGCGCCAGACGGCGTTGTCCGGCAACCTCTGCCAGAGGTATTCCAGCTCGTCTCTGTAGGTCTCTCGAACATAGGCTATCAGCTCGGCCGCCTGCTTCGATTTAAAAACATCGGGCTCGAAGCACTCGCGCGCTATTCTGTTCAGTATTTCCTCATACTGGCTTTTAACGCCGCCCACAAAGCTGCCCGCCGCGCCCTCGACCAAGTGCAGAACATAGCGCTCGTTCAGCTCCGGGTCGATAATCTCGGCGGATACCTCACCCTGACTTGAAACAAAAGCATTCAAAACAAAACCGCAGCCGGAAAGCTTCTCTCGGTAGATAAAGCCCTCCCCTTGCGGCGCAAAGCCAAAGGCGGCGAGCTTCGAAAAGTCCGCCTTTTTACTGCGAAAAACAGATTTGATTATATCCGCCATGCTAAGCCGGGCGCTAGAGCGCGCCCACCTCGTTATAATACTTGGCCGCGCCGGGGTGCAGCGGGGCCGCTATGCCCTCGAGGGCGAAGCGCACGCTCAGCTCAGCGCCCTTGGGGTGGGCCTCGCTTAGGGCGGCGGCGTTTTCAAAGAGCGCCTTTGTGAGCGCGTAGACCCTGTCCTCGCTCAGGCCGTTTGAGACTATGAGCGTAGCCTTTACGGCGACGGAGGGAACGTCGTAGCTTATGCCCGCGTAGCTCTCGGCGGGTATAGTGTAAGCGGTGTAGAAGGGGTAGCTCGCAGCGAGAACCGCGGCGTGCGCCTCGTCTATTTCCAGCAGGTTAACGTCAAAGCTCTCGACCAGCGCGCTTATAGCGGAGGTCGGCGCGCCCGCGGTACAGAAAAAGGCGTCTATCTCGCCGTCCTGCAGCGCCTTGGCGGAGGCCGAAAAGCTCAGGTTCACAGGGCTTATGCTGCCCATGTCCATGCCGTAGGCCTCCAATATCTGCCTCGCGTTCGTCTCAACTCCGCTGCCGGACTCGCCCACGGAAACGACGAGACCCTCGAGCTCCTCTATGGAATCCACGCCTCCTTCGGCAACTATCTGGCAGACCTCGATGTAACAGGTCGCTATGGCAGAAACCCCCTCGACCGCGCCGCCCGAAAAGCTCTCGAGGCCGTTTACGGCGTAGTAGACTATATCGTTCTGCGCGAGACCTATATCCATGTCGCCGGAGGCGAGCTGGATGATGTTGTCCGCCGAGCCGCTGGTGGAGCGCACTCTTATGCTCTCGCCCGCCGCCTCTCCCAGAACCTGCGAGAGAGCCGTTGCGTAGGCGTAGTAGGTTCCTGCGCTGCTGCCCGTCGCAAAGAGAAGCTCCTCACGCTCGCTCAATATCTCCGCTTCGGTCTCCTCGGGCGCGGCGGCGCAGGCGCCGAGCAGCAACGAACAGGCCGCCACCAGCGCCATAAGCGCAAAAGCTCTTTTCTTTATATAATTCAAAGCCTGCCTCCTTTGGCTGCTACGTAAACAGGATTGGAATAATTCGCAAAAATAATCTCCGGCGGCTCTTAAACAGGGTAATACGCCAAAACGCGTGCACGTATTTCTCCCGCCTTCGGCAGAGCCGCGCGGATTTTCAGGGTGTTTTCCCCGCCGAAAGCGCAGTAAACACCCTGACTTAATACCTTTACCCTCGCGGGGAAAAGGTAAACTATCCGAAGCGCGATGTGTAAAAGCCGCAGTTCAGCGTTTGAAGCTCTTCTTAAGCCAATTATAAACCCCGCGAGCAGAAAAGTCCTTAAATCTTATTAGCGTACTTTTAGGTTGTTCCGCCCCGCCTCCGGCGGGGCGGAACAACCTAACTAAACGACATTAAGGCGGGGGTAACAGTGAAAGCTCTTAATATTTTGTCAAGGAATTATCAGACGGCTCTCGAGGTAGTAGCGCTTGTCGCGCGCCTCGCCCAGCGAAAAGCTCTTGCGCGGCAGCGCGCCGCCGCCCGCCGCCTGCTTAAATATGCTCTCGCGGTCGAAATCGGCGTAGACTATGGCCAGCCTGTCCTCGGCTTCGGCGGCGAGCCTTAAGCATTCCTCGGCTCCGTGTATGTAGTCGAGCGAGGCGGCGGGGTTCGCCTTAAGGTAGGCGTCCAGCCTCGGCTGCAAAACCGAGAGGGGCGGCGGGGCGAGCGGGTCTATTTCAAGCTCTCCCGCGGCCGCGGCAGGGTTTACGCCGCACAAAAGGCGATGTATGGGCTCTATCGTGAGCGCACTGTCGTGCAGGTTCACGAGCTCGGCCAGGGCGAAGCGCGCGGGGTGGTTTTCACGCTGCTCGGGGCTCAGGGTCTCTTTAAGCTCGTCCCACCAGAGCTTGGCCGCGGCGAAGCTGTGGTTGCCGTCGCCCATCGCGAAGAGGAAGCCCTCGCCGCGAAGGCGGTCGCGCTCGAGTATCTCGGCCATTTTTTCGCAGAGCTGCTCTGAGGAGAGCTCCCGGCCCTCTATTCGTCCCCCGCCGAGCATGAGCTCGAAATCGTAGAGCGGCCGCATTTCCCCGCGCGCGCCCTCGAGCAGCTCGAAGAGCTCGTTTCGCGGCTCGTTGACGAGCACAAGGGCGTGGGGTATCTCCAGGGGAGCGAGCGAGCGTATGAGCTTTCTCGCGGGCAGCCTTTCGGCAACGGTGCCCTCCGTTGCGCGAATGAGGCTCTTCGCGCCCTCGCGAAACTCGTAGCGCTCGAGGTCGAAGGCTGCTACAAGCCCTTTCCGCACTCCCGCGCCGGTCTGCCGCCGCACATAGACAAAGCTCGCTGAGCAGGGCTCCAAAAGCCCCTCCTCGAGATAGCGCTGCATAGCGGCGCTTATCTTTTTTGCCTCTAGTTCCTCGTCGGTCTCGGCCATGAGATAAGCCTCAGGGAAAATCATATCGAGCGCGCTGGGCGCGCCCTCCCTTATTCGCTCAGCCTCTTGCCAGTATTCCGGCCTTGAGGAAAACTGGTCGCAGGCTATAACGGCGAATTTTTCCAGCTCAGTCCCAGCCGCCGGCAGAAGTATCCCGGCCGACGCAAGACCCAGCTCCCGCAGCGCCGCTTTCATTCTATCACCCTCACCCTTACGACGCCCTCTATATCCTTAATTTTGTCGAGACACTCCCCGGTGGGCCTCTCGGGCAGGTCTATAAGGGTATAGGCCATCTGGCCGCGGCTCTTGTTTATCATGTGGTCTATGTTGTGGGAATACTCGGCTATTACAGCAGAAATCTGGCCGAGCATGTTCTTTATATTTTCATTAAACATGCAAAGGCGGCAGCCTCCGTCGCGGGGCAGCTCGCAGTCGGGAAAATTGACGGAGTTGCGGATATTGCCGTCGCGCAGGTAGGCGGCGAGCTCTCTGGCGGCCATGACCGCGCAGTTCTCCTCGGACTCGGGCGTGCTCGCGCCGAGATGCGGCGTGCATATAACGCCCTCCTTGCCGATAAGCTCCGGCTCGGGGAAGTCGCAGATATAGCGCGAGAGCCTGCCGCTAGAAAGCGCCTCGAGCACGGCCGCGTTGTCTACCAGGCCGCCGCGTGCAAAATTGAGCAGCACGGCTCCCTGCCGCATTTTCGAAATGCGCCGCGCGTCAAACATATTTTTCGTCTCCTCATTGAGAGGGAGGTGCAGCGAGACGAAGTCGCTCTTGGCCAGCAGTTCGTCTATGTCCGCGGCCTTGCCTATCTTGCGGTCAAGGTGCCAGGCGGATTCTATAGAGAGATAGGGGTCGAAGCCCACAACGTCCATGCCGAGGCCGTGGCGCGCTGAATTGGCGACCATTACGCCTATAGCCCCCAGACCTATCACTCCGAGGCTCTTGCCCAAAAGCTCCGGCCCGGCAAAGCGGCTCTTGATTTTTTCCACATGGGCGGCTACATCCTCTATCTTCGCGCCCTCGCTGGCCACCCAGTCTATCCCCTGCACCACCTGCCTGCCCGAGAGCAGCAGCCCGCAGAGCACAAGCTCCTTAACGGCGTTGGCGTTGGCTCCCGGCGCGTTGAACACAACTACCCCCTTTTCCGAGCAGCGCTCGAGGGGTATGTTGTTTACTCCCGCGCCCGCGCGGGCTATAGCCAAAAGGCTCTCGGGAAAGCTCTCCTCGTGAAGCGAGGCCGAGCGAACCAGAATAGCTTCGTAATCCTCTGCGCTGTCGGAGAGAGCGAAGTCATCGTTCGGCAGGTAGCCGCGTATAACATCGGAAATCTTGTTAAATGTCCTTACTTTAAACATATTGCCTCCACTTTACGCCTTTTTGGTCTCAAATTCCTTCATGCAGTCCGCCAGCGCCTTGACGCCTTCGAGCGGCATGGCGTTGTAGATAGAGGCGCGGCAGCCTCCCACGGCGCGGTGACCCTTAATGGAGCAAAGGCCCCGCTCCCCGGCGAACTTGAGAAACTCTGAGGTGAGCTCCTCGCCGGGCAGGGTGAAGCAGACGTTCATTATGGAGCGCGAGGCACTCGCGGCCGTACCCGCAAACAGACTCGAAGCGTCAATAGTCTCGTAGAGCAGCGCGGCCTTCTCGCGGTTGCGCCTCTCCATTTCTTTTACGCCGCCCTCGCTCTCGACCCACTCGAACACCAGCCCGGCGACGTAAATGGAGAAGCAGGGCGGTGTGTTGTACATGGAGCCGGATTTTTCAAAGGTACGGTAGCGCAGCATCGTAGGTATTGAATCCTCGAGGTCGTCGCGTATCATATCCCTGCGGATTATAACTATCGTGAGCCCCGCGGGGCCGAGATTCTTCTGCGCTCCGGCGTAGATGAGCGCGAAGTCCTTAATATCGTACTCGCGTCCAAGAATTATAGAGGACATATCGCAGACCAGCGGCGCGGGCAGACCCTTAGGTATCTCGGGGTACATCGTGCCGTAAATGGTGTTGTTGGCAGTGAGATGCAGATATTTGGAGCCCTCGCTGAGAGACGCGGCGCTTAGCTCGGGAACGCCTTTATAGGAATCTTCTTTGGTAGAGGCCGCTATATTGGCTTCGCACCAGCGCAGTCCCTCCTCGTAGGCCTTTTCGGCGAAGTTGCCGCTCAAGGCGTAGTCGGCTCTGTCGCCGCGCGCGGCGAGGTTCATGGCGAGCATTGAAAACTGTAAGGACGCACCGCCCTGTAAAAAAAGCACGGCGTAGTCATCGCCTATGCCCATGAGACGGCGAAGCGCAGTCTCGGCGCGATCCGCTATCTCCTGAAAGCTCTTTGAGCGGTGGCTCATCTCCATTACCGAGCAGCCCGCCTGTCCGTAAGAGAGCAGCTCCTCTTTAACTTTCTCGAGCACCGGCAGCGGCAGCGCTGCGGGTCCCGCGGCAAAATTATAAACTCTCTGCACGACCTGACACTTCCTTTCTCCTCTGTAACTGTATTTTGGTATTATACTTTATCGCGCCGCCGTATTACAAGCAAAAAGCCCACTATAATTGGCGGTTTTTTTAAAGAGCTTAATTGGGAGAGCGGACCAGGCCGGCTTGTTGCTGTGTTTTTCTCCAAAAGGCAGGTATATAGCCGCGAGGAAGGGAAACTCCTTTTTTCTGCTGAGCGTGCCCTTTTTGTTATTTCGGACAAAGGCGCGCTCATATTCTTTTTTAAAAAAGTCTGCAAA
>JAUNBN010000292.1 GCA_030527085.1 Oscillospiraceae bacterium | reverse complement strand
TCGTGTAGCCGATATAAACGCCCAGCATGATGATATTGAGGACCTTTGCGTTGCCCATCTCCAGCGCCATCTCCGTCACGGGCGCGGCTACTACGCTGACGTCGCCGCGGCTTATCTCCTCCTTAACGATGGAGCTGTTGATAAACAGCGTGCCTCCGGGCACGAGCTTATACAGGAATTTGTTGAGCGATGGGCCGTTCATAACTATGAGATCGTCCATATGGTCGCCGAGCGGCGCGCCTATAATCTCATCGGAGATGACGACATAGCAGTTTGCCGTGCCGCCGCGCTGCTCCGCGCCGTAGGAGGGGAAGAAGGTGACGTTTAAATCCGTGGAGTCGCAGGTGCCGTGGGCCAGCAGCTTCCCCATCATCATAACGCCCTGTCCGCCGAAGCCGGCTATCATAAGATTTCTTTCCATGCTTTTCCTCCTTATCTGTCCCGGATGACGCCGAGCGGATACTCGCTTAGCATCTTTTCCTCGAGGAAGGCCAGCGCCTCGACGGGCTCGAGGCCCCAGTTCGTCGGGCAGCTCGTCACGATCTCGACCATGGAAAAGCCCTTGCCGTCCAATTGATTCCGGAAAGCCTTTTTGATCGCTCTGCGCGTTTTCATGACGTTCTGCGGCGTATTGCAGGAGCAGCGCTCAAGATATACGGGAGCCGTCAGCTGGTCGAGTATCTCGCACATATGCATCGGATAGCCGTGCAGTGCCGGATCTCGCCCTGACGGCGCCGTGGTGGCCTTCATTCCTATGAGCGTGGTCGGGGCCATCTGTCCTCCGGTCATGCCGTAGATGCCGTTGTTGACGAATATGACGGATATGTTCTCGCCGCGGTTTGCGGCCGACATCGTCTCTCCCAGGCCTATGGCGCCCAGGTCGCCGTCGCCCTGGTAGGTGTACACCAAGGTCTCCGGGTTTGCCCTCTTGACGCCGGTGGCAACGGCGCAGGCCCGGCCGTGCGGGGATGTGGTATTGTCATAGGTCACATAGCCCATCGCCAGGCCGCAGCAGCCGACGCCAAAGACGACGGCTGTCTTCTCAACAACGTCCAGCTCCTCCAGCACCTCCCCGATAAGCTTGAATATGGTTCCGTGCATACAGCCCGGGCAGAAGCCCGATACCATGTCCTTCTGCAGGGTCCTGGTTCTTGAATATACTTTTTCCATCCTCGTTTCCTCCTCAGCCGTTTAAAAGCCCGCGCGCGGCCGCCATCACCTCGTCGCGGCTCATTATCTCGCCGCCGGAGTGCAGACATTCCACTATTTTGCAGCGCTCGCGCACGGCCAGCTTTACGTCGTATACCATCTGGGCAGGTATGCTCATCTCCACGTCGAGTATCGCCCTGACTCTGCCGAAGTCCAGCCTTTCATAGCTCTCATACGGGAATGGGCTGAGGGTCTTGGGCCGGATAAGCCCCGCCTTCAGGCCCTCCCTGCGCAGCAGGTGTACGGCCGAACGCGCTATGCGTCCGGAGATTCCGTATCCGGTGATAACCAGCTCCGCGTCGTCAAGGAAGAGCTCCTCGACCTGCACGTCGGCCTTCCATGATTCGTAGAGCTCGGCGTTTCTTATGCAGGTCTGCTCCTGCTCCTTCGTGGACCAGTTGCCGGGCGCTATGAACGCGCGCGGCT
>JAUNBN010000037.1:7633-9373 GCA_030527085.1 Oscillospiraceae bacterium | reverse complement strand
AAAAGAGCTCGCTGTCCGTGCTCTTCTTCACCTCCATCTCGAATACCCACTGCGCGGGCTTGGTAAAGAGAGTTTTCTTGAGTCCCAGCAGACTGTCCGTACCGCCCTTTTCTATAAGGCGGTCGCCGTGGGTGTGCCCGCAGCGTTTAATGGCCGCGCTCGCGAAATCCCCGGGGTCGAGCCCGCGCTTTTCGGCCTCCTCGCAGAGCAGGCTCAGCCAGTATGCGCGGTGCTCCAGCTGCTCGCGTATGGCGGCCAACAGCTTGGTCTTGAGTTTCGGTTCATTTTTTATTCCAGACATATTATTCCGCTCCCGTTCCGTTTAAATAGGCTGTCTGCGCTTCGGTGAACTCGTCGAGTCCCAGACCCATGGCCTCGACCTTCATTCTCGCCACCATGTCGTCGAGCTCAAAGGGCACGTCATATACTCCCGGGGCCATATTGCGGCCGTTCTCGGCTATGTAGCGCGCGGAGAGCAGCTGCATGGCGAAGCTCAAGTCCATTATCTCCGCGGGGTGTCCGTTTCCGGCGGCGATATTAACGAGCCTGCCCTCGGCCATTACGTTTATTACCCGGCCGTCTTTTAAGTAGTAGCCCTCTATAAAGGGCTTGCGGGTCTCTACCCGCTCGCTCATCGCGAGCAGGTCGGGCTTGCTGAACTCTACATCGAAATGGCCGCTGTTGGCGACTATGGCGTTGTTCTTCATCACCTCAAAGTGTCTTTTCGTTATGACGTCGCGGCAGCCAGTAACGGTTACAAAATAATCGCCCAGGCGCGCCGCGTCGTCCATCTTGAGCACCTCGAAGCCCTCCATCGCAGCCTCAAGCGCGCGGATAGGACTCGTCTCGCAGACTATGACCCTCGCGCCGAGGCCCTTGGCGCGCTTGGCTATTCCGCTGCCGCAGAAGCCGTAGCCCGCTACTACGACAACCTTTCCCGCGACGAGGTTGTTTGTAGTAAACATAATCCCGTCCCAGGTGGACTGGCCCGTGCCGTGGTGGTTGTCGAAAAGGTGCTTGCAGTCCGCGTCGTTAACGGCCATCATCGGGAAGAGCAGCGAGCCCTCGGCGGCGCGGGCGCGCAGGCGGTGTATGCCCGTAGTGGTCTCCTCGCAGCCGCCTATAACGGCGCTGCCGTAGTCGCGGCAGTCCTCGTGCAGCAGGGCAACAAAGTCCCCGCCGTCGTCGATAATAAGGTCGGGCTTGAACTCCAGCGTCTTTTTGAGATGCTCGAAGTATTCCTCCTTCGTGGCGTTGTGCCAGGCATAAACGTCTATGCCCAGTGAGTCGAGCGCGGCGCAGATCTCGTCCTTTGTCGAGAGGACGTTCGATCCCGTAGCCGCCACCTGAGCGCCAGCCGCGCGCAGAACGAGGCAGAGATAGGCCGTCTTGGCCTCCATATGCACTGAAACGGCCACCTTCATGCCCGCAAAGGGCTTCTCCTTCGCAAAGCGTCGCTCGAGCCCGCTCAAAACGGGCATGAAATCCTTGACCCACTCGATTTTCTTAAGCCCCTCGCCCGCAAGCGAGGCGTCGCGTATTATGCTCATAGCTTCCTCCGCATTCCCGTAATCTGTATTTGCATTACCTGTTTGTTTGCAGCGGCCGTTTTGCCGTCTTAAATCTCCACCTGTCCCCAGGCCTCGCAGAGCTCCTGTATCTGCTTGGCGAGCTGGGCCTGCTCGGCCTGAGAGAGCTTCTTCTTCGCGTTCTTGACAACATCGTCGAGCCGTCCGGCGG
>JAUNBN010000037.1:0-7623 GCA_030527085.1 Oscillospiraceae bacterium | reverse complement strand
CGCGCTCTATCTTTGTGAGATTTCCGGGCTTGAGGCAGACGTCGTCGTCTAAGTCCCAAACCTCGCCGTTATAGGGGGCCGTGGCCGTGAGCCTCTTCTCGTTGCGCAGCCGCTCCGCGAAGAGGTCGCAGACGCCGTCCTCGCCGTGAACAACGAAAATACGGCGCGGCTTTTTCTCAAAGGCTGCGGCCCAGCGCAGCAACCCCTCGTTGTCCGCGTGGCCGCTTATCGCGGCCAGCCCCTTTATCTCAGCGGCGACCTTTATGCTCTCGCCGAAGATTTTAACGGACTTCGCGCCGTCGAAGAGCAGGCGGCCTATCGTGCCCTGGGACTGGAAGCCGACGAAAAGTATAGTGGACTCCTTGCGCCAGAGGTTGTGCTTGAGGTGGTGGCGTATGCGCCCCGCCTCGCACATTCCGCTCGCGGAAATAATGACTTTGGGGCTGTCGTCCTGGTTTATCGCCTTTGATTCGTCCGTGGTGACGGAGAGGACGAGGTCGCGGAAGTCCAGCGGGTTGATTCCGGCCTTGAGCAGCGCGAGCATGTCGTCGTCAACAAAGCCGTAGGTGTTCTCCTTGAAGACATGAGTCGCCTCTATGGCCAGCGGGCTGTCCACATAGACCTTGAAGCTCCCGTGGCCCTTGATGAGATTTTTCTCCTTGATTTCGCGCAGGAAGTAGAGCATCTCCTGCGTGCGTCCCACTGCGAAGGAGGGGATAACTACGTTGCCGCCGCGGTCGAAGGTGCTTTGCAGTATCTCGGTGAGCTGGCTCACATAGTCGGGTATCGGGCCGTGGGAGCGGTCGCCGTAGGTGCTCTCCATTATTACATAGTCGCCCTCGGTAACGAAGCTCGGGTCGCGCAGTATGGGCTGGGAGATATTGCCTATGTCTCCCGAAAAGACCAGCTTGGTCTGCCTGCCCTCCTCCTCTATCCAGAGCTCTACGGCGGCGGAGCCGAGCAGGTGGCCGACGTCCGTGAAGCGGACGCTTATACCCTCCTCGACCTTGATTTTCTCGCCGTACTCGCAGGGCTTGAAGGCCTTTATCGCAATCTGGGCGTCCTCGGTGGTGTAGAGGGGCTCGTAGGGCTGGCCTCCGGAGCGCTTGGCCTTTTTGTTGCGGTACTCGGCCTCGCTCTCCTGTATGTGCGCCGAGTCGAGCAGCATTATGTCGCAGAGCTCGCTCGTGGCCGTCGTGGCGTAGATGGGCGCCTCGCAGCCGTATTTGTAGAGCATGGGCAGTCTGCCCGAGTGGTCTATGTGCGCGTGGGTCAGGAATACCAGGTCTATGTCGGCGGGGGCGACGGGTATATCCTGATTCTCGTAGATATCGCGCCCCTGCTCCATTCCGCAGTCGATTATGATGTTCCTGCCGCGCGCCTCAACGAGAAAGCAGCTCCCCGTGACCTCGTGCGCCGCGCCCAAAAAGGTCAGCGTCATTTTTTCTCCTCCCGTTTTGAGTACCTCGCTTGACAGCGGCACCCAAGAGTATATTATTATTCTATCATATTATCCGCCGAAAGAGAATGCGATATGAGGATTAAAGCCAAAGCGGCGCTTATTTCGGCCCTCGCCTGCGCCGTATTCGCCGCCTGCTCGCTCTTTTATATCTCGGACGACGAGGCCATAGACATAGCGCTGCAAAACGAGGGTATAACGGGCGCAAACTGCACCATACTGCGCTGCGAGCTGATAAAAGACGGAGACGGCGCGCGCTGGGAGCTGGAGTTTTATAAGGACTTTCTCGAATACGACTATGTTATTGACGCTAAGAGCGGCGAGATAATTTCAAACGACTACGACATATACGGCTTTGACCCCTTTACGGTACCCTCGCCCAACGAGGGTGTTCCTCTTTAAATAAAAGAGCTGTATAATAAGCTTGCTGCAGCCGCGCCGCAGAGGATTTTAAGGGAGTAAAACCTGCTCGGAGTTTTTGCTCCCTGCCGCGAAGAAAAGAGGGAAAATGCCAAAGAAGCGAATCTGGCTCATAGCGGCCGCCGCCGTGCTGACAATCTTCAGCCTGCTCAATATTACCGAAGCCGACTGCGCTATAGGCAGGAACTTTCTCTTTGCCATAACGCTCTGGGCCCTGTTCAACGCGATTTTTTACAATACCGCCGAAAGGCTAAAAAAGACCCTGCCCGCCCTCTTCTGGACGGTAAGGGTGATATTGGCGCTTATCGCCGCCATGGTCGCGGTAATGCTTATCTACCCGCTGACCGAGAGACCTGAGGGCGAGGAGAGGCTCGTGCTGGTGCTGGGAGCCAAATACGCCGGCGATGAGGCAAGCCTCATTATGCGCGAGCGGCTCGAGAAGGCGCTCGAATATCTCGAGCGCAACCCCGAGGCCTCGGCCGTCCTCTGCGGCGGACAGGTTCCCGGCGAGCCCATGCCGGAGGCCGAGATAATGAGGATCTGGCTGCTCGCGCGCGGCATTTCGGAGGACAGGCTTTATCTGGACAGCGCGAGCCGGACTACCAGAGAAAATCTCTCCCGCGCGCTTGAAATAATACATGAGCTGGGCGTTTCCGAAGATGAGCCCCTCTTGATAATAACCAGCAGCTTTCACTGCATGAGGGTCAGAGCCTACGCCACCGACGCGGGCATACAGGAGCTGAGCTTTCTGCTGGCTCCCACCGTATGGTATGAAGCGCCGCTTTGGTATCTGCGCGAGGCGCTCGCGTCGGTCAGGTATTGCTTTACAAGTCTGTGAGGCGAGCCGCAGGAGCGTTCGGATTGCGCGGCACCGAATACCCGCTTTTGGCCCGCTCCCAAGGGCGGCGGGCGTTTCGACAGAAAGTATTACAAAATAACGGGCGGGAAGCAAAGCTTCCCTCCCGTTATTTTGCTTTCCCGGGGACGATAGAAAGACGTTTTGCCGTTATTCGAGAACAGCACAGCTGTTTCACGCGGTGAAGTCCGCAAAACAGACTGTTTTATGCCTCCAAGTCAGGGCGCTTCCCGTTTTCGAGGGCGGAGATACGAGAGCTTATTTGCGCGCTGTCGGGGCGGCCGGCAAAAGAAGGAGAGGCTTATTGATTCAGCTCCGCAAGCGCCTTGTCGTAGGCGAGCTTTGTCGCCTCGTCAAAGCAGACCATGCGCGCCTCCTTCAGCGTTTTTGAGCTTTTAAGGAAACGGCTTATCTCCCTTAAAGCTATGGGCGCGGCCTCGCTTAAGGGGAAGCGGTAGACGCCGGTGCTTATGGAGGGAAAGGCGATGCTCTCACAGCCCCTTTCTTCGGCCAGGGCGAGCGCGCTCAAATAAGAAGAGGCGAGCAGCTCTCGCTCTCCCTCGCCGCCGCCCCTCCAGACCGGGCCGGGGGTGTGGATTATGTATTTCGCTTTCAGATTATAGGCCCCGGTCAGCTTGGCTTTGCCTGTTTCGCAGCCGCCCAGAGAGCGGCATTCCTCCAGAAGTCCCGGGCCTGCCGCGCGGTGTATTGCGCCGTCTACCCCGCCGCCTCCCAGAAGCGAGCAGTTAGCGGCGTTTACTATCGCGTCCGCGGCGCAGAGCGTTATATCTCCCAGTTCGATTGTGAGCATTTTGAGCTTCTCCTTATCTGCGAGCATAGGTATTACCCTAGCCTTTGTTTGCCTTCTCCCTGTTATTCGGCGATTCCCGCGGTTCCGCAAGCTTATGCGAGGCGGCAGCGCGGGCTTTTTTGCGCTTATTTTTGCGCTTCCTCCTGCTCGAAGCGAGCAGGGCAATTACGACGGCGAGCCCGCAGACCGAGGCGGCGATTATAGCGAAGCTCAGAAAGCTCTCTCTGGCTCTGTCCCAGGCCTCCTCGGCGAGACGCTGCGCCTCCCCGAGCGCTTGCTCCTCGAGCTCCAGCTCGTAGAGCCGCGCCTCCTCCTCAGCGTCGTAGAGCGCGGGCGCGAGCTCGGTGAGCTTCAAGTCCCCGCGCTCGAGCTCGTAGGCATAGGCTGCAGCCAGCAGCGTCTCCTCGTCCCCGAAGCGGGCTAAAAATTCCAGCCCCACAGGCAAGCCGTTCGAGTCGAAGCCCATGGGCAGGCTCAAAGCGGGCATGCCGGTAAAGGGCGCTATAATGCTCGAGTTGTTTGAGAGCACCTCCTGCGTCTGCGGAGTCATAACGGTGTTTCGCATGGAGGGATAGATGAGCACGTCTATTCCGTATTCATCCATTATGGCCTCGAACTGCTGCCGGTAGCTCTCGCGCGAGGCGAATATGCTCGTAAGGCGCGAGTCTGTAAGATAATTGAGCTCGGAGTCGGCGTAGCCCGCTATGCCGCTTCCGGGATCGAGAGCCGCAAGCTCGGCGAAGCTCTTTATCGCGGAGGCCGTGCCCTGTATGTACTCCTCAAAGCAGCCGCGCATAGTCCAGCCGGACTGCATCTGTTTTTGGTAGGATCTGAAATAGGAGCTCGCCATGCCCTCAACCTCGACCACCTCGGCTCCGGCGGCCTCAAACAGGCTCAGGGCCTCCTCAAAGCGTGCGGCCACGTCCTCATACATCTCCAGCTCGTAGCAAAGCTCCACGCAGACGCCGACGGTTAGCCCCTCAAGCGAGGCGCTCGCGAGCGAGCTCAGATAGTCCCCGCCGCTCATACCCGAGAGCAGCAGCGCGCAGTCGTATACGCTCAGAGCCATAGGCCCCACAACGTCGCGCGCGTAATCGTAGTGCAACACGCCCGCTGTGTCCAGCAGGCCGTAGCTGGGGCGAAGGCCTACCACGCCGTTGGCCGAGGCGGGAATCCTTATAGAGGAATTGGTGTCCGTACCCAGAGCCAACGGAGCCAGGGACGCGGCTACGCTCACCGCGCTGCCGCCGGAGGAACCGTAGGAGGAGCGCTCGAGGGAATAGGCGTTCTTAACCGTTCCAAAATCGCTCTCGGAGCTGCTGGCGTTTAAGGCGAACTCGTCCATATTGGCCTTGGCGATAATTATCGCTCCCTGCTCCAGCAGAGCCTCTACCACCGCGGCGTTCTCGTAGGGCAGGCTGTCCAGCAGCGCCTCGGAGCCCGCGGTTGTCGCTAGACCCTCAACGTCAATATTGTCCTTGACTATAACAGGCATTCCGAAGAGCTCGCTCAAGCGGCTTCGCCCCGCAGCCTCAAATTCCTCGTCGCGCGCGCGGGCCTCCTCGAGCGCGTTTTCGTTAAGGCTTATTATGCACTCGTACTGCTCGCCGTAGGCCTCTATACGCTCGAGATAGAGCTGTGTTATGAGCTCGTAGGTAAGCGCGCCCTCGTCCACCGCGGCCTGCAGCTCGCTCACGCTCATGCCGACTATATCCACTCTGGCGGCGCTCGCGGCCTCTGCTCGCGGAGCGAATCCCGCCGTTACCAGAAGAGCGAGAAGCAGGGACAAAACGCTGAAGCTTGTCTTTTTAAGCATGGCGGCAACCTCCGCGGCGGCCTTTCGGCTGCCCTGAGAGCTTGAGTTTCCTTAATCTCGATTTGAAGTAAGGAAGCGTCCCGGCTCGTAATTCTTTCACTGCATTTTCCCGCCGCAGTCGGGGAAATGCAAATTGAACGCGCCCGGCGCCGCTTAAAGTATAGCGCCTCTTGCTTAAAGCAACCTTAGGCTTATCTCGCCCGAGGAAAGCGTCTCAAGGCTTCCGTCCTCAAGACGCACCAGCAGCCGGCAGTCGTCGTCTATGTCCAGCGCCGTCGCCCGCCGCTCGCCCTCGGGCGAAATGACCCTGAGCGTTTTTCCTGTTACGGCGCTGCGCGCTCGGTATTCCTCAACAAAGCCCCTTTCGGGCAATGAGGAATATATCTCCCAAAAGCTTTTGAGAAAGCCCGCCGCGAGTTTCTCCCTCGCGCCCTTTTGCTCGTTTTCAAAGAGCGCGCCCGCGATATCTTTTATTTCCTCGGGAAAGCCGCCCGGCGGCTCGATGAGGTTCACTCCCAGCCCCAGCACGGCGTATTGGGGCGCGCCGTCCTTAAAGGCGGCCTCGCAGAGTATGCCGCAGACCTTCTTCCCCTCGAGCAGTATGTCGTTCACCCATTTGATTCGCGTCCCGCTGAGGCCCAGCGCGTCTATGGCGCGGCAGGCGGCTACGGCTGCGGCGGAGGTCAAAAGCAAACCGCCCGCCGCGCTTTTCGGGCGCAGCAGCAGGCTCATATAAAGCCCGCCGCCCGGAGAAAAAAAGCCGCGCCCCAGACGGCCGCGCCCGGCGCTCTGGCTCAGCGCGAGCACAACCAGCCCCTCACGCGCGCCCTTTTGCGCCCTTTCTTTGGCGAGCTCGTTTGTGGAGCCGAGGCTTTCGTAAAGCTCTATATCAAAGGCCTCGGCGCTCGCGCCGAGCTCATTTTTTATCGCGTCCGCGCTGAAATTCAACATTGTACCCTCCTCCATTCCGCCTTCCGCGGCGCAATTCCGAGCGCTTCGGTTTTCCCGCGCGGTCCTTTCACGGGGTCTTTCCCCCGCCTTCGGCGAGGTAAACACCCTGTTTGACTTTCCACCTTCCGCGGCGCAAGTCCGAGCGCTGCGGCTTTCCCGCGCGGTCCTTTCACAGGGTCTTTCCCCCGCCGCAGGCGGGGGAAAGACAGCTTTAAACCGCTTTTGGAGATTATAGCACAAAAGTACGGCGCGTTCTTTGTGTATTTCGTGGAAATTAAGAACGATTGTTCTATTTAGCGTAAAAGGTGCTATAATAACAGCTCCGGGAGGCGGTATTCTTGCTCTACCACGTTTCTTTTATTTTCAAATTGCGTCCTGAGGACTACACGGGCTTTTTCGAAAGGCTGGACGCGCTGGGGCGCTGGGTTCAGCCTTTCGACGGCTGCGTGCTGGTCTCAACGGCGCTTACCGCCGAGGGGCTGCGTGCGAAGCTGCTGCCATATCTCGGCGAGCTTGACAAGCTCGTTATAAGCAAGATGTTCCGCGGGCAGTGCGCGGGCCGTCTGCCGGGGAGGTATAAGACCTTTATAAAGGGCGCTATAAGCCGCGACCCCTCCGCGCCGGAGCAGCCGTCCTAAGGCTTGCAGGGCAGCCTTTGAAAGCCGCGGCTTACTTCCTGGGCGCTTATTCGCCCCCCCGTGAGCTCGCGAAGCTCGGCCTTTAAAGGCTCGAGCTCGGCTTCTTTTATAAGCGCGCTTAAAGCAACTTCTTCTTGAAACTCGCTCTCCACCGCCGCGCCGAAGCGCTCGAGCAGCCGCAGCAGCTTTTCGTAGTCGCCGTAGGGGCACTTTAAAAGCAGGCTCACCGAGGGCGTTACCAGCGCTGTCCCGGCGCGCTCAATAGCGAGCGCCGCCGCCGAGGAATAGGCGCGGACGAGCCCGCCCTTACCCAGCAGCGTGCCGCCGAAATAGCGCGTCACAACCACCGCCGCGTCCGTCAGCAGGCGGCCGCGCAGGCAGTCGAGCACGGGCAGGCCCGAGGTGCCCTGGGGTTCGCCGTCGTCGGTATAGCGCGTTAAGTTGTTTTCGCGCAGCACATAGGCCCAGACATTATGTGTCGCGGTTTTGTGACACGCTTTTACCGAAGCGATGAAAGCGAGCGCCGCCGCCTCGCCCTCGACTGGCGCGCAGCGGGCTATGAATTTGGACTTTTTCTCAACCAGCTCGGCCTCGGCCTCGCCGAGCAGGCTCAGGTATTCCTTTTCCATTCAAAAATTCTCCGAAAAACTAAAAGCACGGTCGCCCGTGCTT
>JAUNBN010000291.1 GCA_030527085.1 Oscillospiraceae bacterium | reverse complement strand
CTCGCGCTACGAATAATTATATAAATCCTGTATAGTGCAGCCCTCCGAAAGAAAGCTCTCTCGGAGGGCTGTTTCGTTTTTTCAGAGAGTATTGCCACCGCCGAAGGCAAGCGCCCGAAAAGTCAGAGAGCGGATCAAAAGCGGGTACTATACCGCGCAAGCTGGGCGCTAATAAAATTCATCAAAAGCGTGGGGGAGGCTGCTTTTATGTGCTATGCGGCCTCGGTCTGCGCTTCTTCCGCTTCGGCTGCCGGCTCTTCGGCGGAGGTTTCCTCGCCGACGCTCGCGGCATCCTGGCTTACTATCTCGAGCGAGAGCGCCTCGAGAATGCCGCCCTCGGGCTCGCCGTAGGCAAGCTCTAGCCTTACGGTGTCGCCCGGATTGACTATTCCCGCCTGCGGGCTCGCAGAGGCGCTTATCGAGTAGTATACGCCGTCGCCCTCGAGGCGGATATAGTAGTAGGTGTTGCCCTCAATAACCGAGGAGCGTATGTCCTCGATAACGCCCAGCTTTTCGCTCTCGGCGATTTCGAGGCTTGAAGAATCCGTCTCGATATTGTTCTGCTTGAGCAGGTTGATGTAGTTCTCCTCGCATTCGGCCACCGAGGCTCCCGTACCCACTATCTGGTACTGGGAGACGTTGACCATCGCGTACATCTTAACGAGTCCGGCGTTGTCCTTGAGCGACATAAAATAAGTCGGCTCGCCGCCTATATTGAGCAGCAGCGGAAAGGTAGCGTCGTAGCCCAGATGCTGCACAACACCCTCGGCCGAGGCTCTTGCGGATTCCTCCGTAGCGCCCGCGACACTGTAAAAGGTGCTCTCTTTGGTGCGCTGGTTGGAGAGAATGAAGCCTATATTGCTCTGGTCTGTGCCTACGGAGGTTATTCCGGTATACATATAAACGTCGTCGTTCATGGCTATATAGTTGTAGCCGGAGGTGGTTATGGTGACGTCGCGCTGGCCGAGCACGGAGTTTATCCAGCCGTGGACATAGAGGCCGTGGTAATCGTACTGCTGTATGATGAGCTCGGCGGAATAGAGCCTGTCTACCCACTCGGGCACTGTAGCGTAATACTCGCTCTCGCCGGTAACGGCGTTAACGAGCACACCGCCGCGTATGTCCTCGCCGCCGAAGAGGCCTATGCGCTTGACTATGCGCGGGCAGACCCAATAGGGCGTCCCCTCTTCATCTACCTCAAAGGTGGGCTCGCCGAAGATATAGGTCGGGTAGCGGAAGCGTATGTGACGGTAGAGGTTGCGGGAGAAGTGCTCCGTGGTTGTGTACTTCATGCCATCCTCAAGGCGAACGACCTCGGCCTCCTGAGTGACCATATCCACCATGATATAGGCGGGCAGGCCCGCGCCGCGGTTGTTGAGCCATTTTATAAGGTCGCCGTATTCCAGCGGCGTCACGCGCACGGGACGGCCCTGAAAGTTTATCTGGGAATAGTCGTTGGCCACCTCGAACTGCGAGACCATGTCGCTGAGTTCGCCCAAGACCCTGTCGCCCAGGCGCTCGGCGCTGTCACGGTCGAGCATGGGAATGCGGGTGTAATCCACCGCTTCAACATCCTGAGTAAAATCGCCCTGAGTGACCTCGAGCAAATCTCGATATGCGCGCGAGCGTATTACCTGCCCGGAGATGAGCGAGCCTATCAGAATTATCACCAGAAAGGCCGCGC
>JAUNBN010000036.1 GCA_030527085.1 Oscillospiraceae bacterium | reverse complement strand
GACGGCCTCCTTGCGCAGAAACTGAGCCAGCTCCGCCTCAAGCTCGAGGTGCAGTGTGAGCGTGCCGTTCAAAAAGCGCGAGCCCGAGCAGCCGGTACCGTAGGTCTCGAGCGCCTTTATTCCCGCCTCTATTACCTCCGGCTCGGCCGTGAGGCCCAGGTAGTTGTTCGAGCCGAGCATTATGCGCCGCTTGCCCTCCATTACGACCTCAACGTCCTGGCGGGACTCGAGCGCGTGGAAGTAGGGGTAGATGCCCAACTCACGGGCCTTTACGGCGTTTTCGTTAACCTTGCATTTTTCGAATATATCCATTATGTATGTTCTCCCGCAAAGAAAGCTCTCCAAGGGGGGAAGAGCCGTATTTGTGAATATTTTGTTAATTTTATCACCTTAAGCCCCCCGCGTCAAATTTTAAGGGGGAGAGGGCTCAGGCTCTGGGAAAAGAGATGAGCGCCGCGTGGCCTAGAGTTTCCGCGTGGGGAAGGGCAGCCTATTAGCGAGCGCTAACCAACGGTGAAGCAAACTGCGCTTCTTCACTGTATCTCCCCCGTCTTCGGGGGGAATACAACGTAGAAACCGCTTCAGGCCTCTATACGCGCGAGATTGGGTATAAGCACGCCCTTTTCAAAATCGAGCGTAGCGAAATAAAGGCCGTCCCAGCCGCTCGCGCGCCCGGGGTTTACAAACCAGATATCGCCTATTCTGCGGCAGAAGGGCTCGTGGGTGTGGCCGAAGAGGACGGCCGAAACGCCCATGCCCTCGGCGGCCTCTATAAGCACCCCGAGGCCGTGCTTTACATGAAAGCGGTGGCCGTGGGTGCAGAGCACTCTCAGGCCCTCCTGCGGCTCCAGCAGTTTCGTGTCGGCGGCGTCCTTTGCGCGGTAATCGCAGTTGCCCTTGAGAGGGACGAGCGGCATTTCCGGGTGCCTTTCGCGCAGAGCCAGCGCCTCGGCAAGGCCGTCGCCGAGGTGAATATAGCATTCGGCGCGCGGCTGCGCTTTGTAAATGCGCTCGAGCGCGGTAAAATCGCCGTGGCTGTCGGAAAAGGCTACTATTTTCAAAGCTTCGCCTCCATGGTTTTCGGGAAGTGTCCTGTCCTCTATGCAGCTATTCTATTTCTCCGCCGCCCCTTTGTCAAAGACGCGGCATCAAACGCGCGTATAATATACTTGTTTGAGCCCTACCCGGCCTTTAGTTTTGCGAGCACTCCGTCTGCGGGAGCTTCAGCTCAAGCGAGCGGCCTTTTTGTGTCCGCTCCGCCCTGGGAGCGGCATATAAGCGAGTGCCGTTTTCTCCACTTGAAAAATGAGCCGATAGCCGCTAAACTACAAGAGTAAGGCACAAGGGCAAATCAAGAAACGGGAGTGGTTCAAAAGCGGGCTTGAGCTGCGCTTCCCCGCATTCGGCGGCGAAATACAGTAAAAAGCGCGAGGCGGGGCGCTCCTCAAGTAACTCCGAGGGAGATTTTAAGCATGAAGAACATACTTGTAACGGGCGGCGCGGGCTTTATAGGCTCGAATTTCATAATCTATATGCTGAAGAACTACGAGGATATAAGGCTTGTGAACCTCGACGCGCTGACCTACGCCGGAAATCTCGAAAATCTGAAAGAGATAGAGGGCGACGGGCGCTACAGCTTTATTCAGGCCGATATCTGCGACGGCGAGACGATAGGGGAAATTTTAAAAGAACACGAGATAGATACGGTAATCAACTTCGCGGCGGAGAGCCATGTGGACCGCTCGATAAGCGACCCCGAAATATTTATAAAGTCCAATGTTCTGGGTGTTTCGACCCTGCTCGGCGCGGCCAAGCGCCTTTGGGAAAAGGAGGGCGGCGGCTTCAAGGAGGGCGTCAAGTTCCTGCAGGTTTCTACCGACGAGGTCTACGGCTCGCTGGGGCCGGAGGGCTTCTTTACCGAAACTACGCCCCTCGACCCGCACAGCCCCTATTCCGCCTCCAAGGCCTCGGCCGACCTTTTGGTAAAGGCCTATTACGACACCTTTAAAATGCCCGTGAACATAACGCGCTGCTCCAACAACTACGGCCCCTTCCAGTTCCCGGAGAAGCTCATACCCCTCATGATAAACAACTGCCTGAGCTTAAAGAGCCTGCCGGTCTACGGGGACGGGATGCAGGTGCGCGACTGGCTCTATGTTGAGGACCACTGCCGGGCGATAGACCTCGTCGCGAGGAGGGGTGTGCCCGGCGAGGTCTACAATATAGGCGGGCACAACGAGCGCCCGAATGTCTTTATAGTCGAGACTATAATAGACTATCTGCACGAAAAGGTTGACTCCGCCATTGACCGCAGCCTGATAAAGCACGTTGAGGACCGCAAGGGTCACGACCGACGCTACGGCATAGACCCCGAGAAGATTAAAAACGAGCTGGGCTGGGAACCCACCACGGCCTTTGAGGACGGAATAGTCCTCACTATGGACTGGTATCTGCAAAACCGCGACTGGACCGAAAAGGTCACCTCCGGCGAGTACCAGAAATACTACGAGGAGCATTACGGAAAGTAAGCTTGCAAAACTCAGAATGTTACGCGCCGCCCTTATGGATAGAATCAAAAACGCCGGACCGAGAGATTTCTCTCGGTCCGGCGTTTTTCCTAAACAAGCTGTCCGGGAAGCTTGAGTTTTTCCTTTGGCGGGAAAAGCTTGTCGAAAGCCGCCGCTTCTTTTTCGTCCGCGAAATAGCCCTCGGGGTCGCGGTAGACACCGCCTTTCCCCTCGAGAAAGCCCTCTTTAAGCTCTTTTACGAGAAAGTAGGGCGCGTTGGGGTCGGCGAAGTAGCGTATACCCTTTTCGCTGCCCTGCACGAAACCCAGCCTCCCGTAGAAGCCGATATCGCCGGTTATAGCGAGCGCACCCGCTCCCAGCCTTCCGGCCTCTTTCATGGAATGCTCCAGCAGCAGCGTGCCGAGGCCCAGGCCCTTGTGTTCGGGAGCTATGCTGAAAGGGCCGAAGGTCATAACAGGCAGAGCTCCGCCGCCGTCGAGCTCTATTTCGGCGCGCGCGTACATTATATGGCCTATTATCGCGCCCTCTTTTTCGAGAACGAAATCGAGCTCGCGCACGAAGTCCTCCCTCTCCCTGAAGCGGTGCAGAACATAGTGCTCCAGGCAGCCAGGGCGGTAGACGTTCCAAAAGGCCTCGCGCGTCAGGTTTTCTGCCTCCCTGTAGTCGGCTTCTGTTTCGAGACGAATAATGCAGTTCTTGTTCACGGTTTCCTCCGTTAAATTGACTTAAGGCAATTTCGGAGGGCTTGCGGTAATTGTATTTACAGGCCCTCCGGCCCGCTCACAATCTCCGCTGTTTTGCTGTTTTTCTTCAAAAAGCGCTCCTGAGTTTTGTTTTTGCCTTTGAGCCTTTTGGCTCGCCGACAGCTACAGTATAGGCCATGCCCGACACTTATTCAAGAGGGCGCGGCGGTTTCTTGCAACGCTAAGTCTTGGCGGAAAAAGACGCGGGCGGATTTCCACGATCTTTGCCCTCATCTTTCGCCCTTGCCCTTGACCTTAAACTTGTCCATGCGGAGCATAGCGGACTTTGCTCCGACGTGTCTTGGCAGGACAAAAAAGACGCAAGCTCTTTGTCCTGCCCTAGCCCTTGACCTTTAAACTTGACCATGCGAAGCATAAACGCAAAAAGCCCAAAGCAAGCGGAGGCGTTATGCCCGCGTTTTACAAGGGCATAGCCGAAGCGCGGCGACGGCTTTTTGCGGGAAGGCGGAGCAGCATAGCGAGCGCGAGATGCCGCAAAGCAAAGAATAAAAGCGGCGTCGCAAGCGAGTACAGCTTGCGACGCCGTGGAGCGGGTGATGGGAATCGAACCCACAACCTCAGCTTGGGAAGCTGATGTTTTGCCACTAAACTACACCCGCGGATATGTTCTTTTGAAAGCTTTATAATTATAAATTCGCAGGACGGTCTTGTCAACAAGCCCGGCTCGAGGGGCTCTCTCTTTTTCGGGAGCGGCCCATCAGCGTGAAAAACGCTGTATTACCCCCGCCGAAGGCGGGAGTAATACAGCGAAAAATCCGCGCTGCGGGACACTCCCTCTTTTTACGGCCTATTGTCCGCGCCGCCTGATTGTTGTAGAATACTCGCATTGGGAGTGAGACTATGACAAAAAAAGAGCGGGCCGCGGCGATAATAGCGGCGCTGGAAGAGGAATACCCGCTGGCGGAATGCACGCTGGATTACGACGAGGCCTGGAAGCTTCTGGTTTCCGTGCGCCTTGCGGCGCAGTGTACCGACGCGCGGGTAAACGTGGTTGTTAAGGAGCTTTACGCGAAGTACCCGAGTCTCGAGGCGCTGGCCGCCGCAGATGTTTCGGATATAGAGGAAATCGTGCGCCCTTGCGGGCTGGGCCCCTCCAAGGCGCGGGATATCAGCGCCTGCATGAAAATGCTTATAAGCGATTACGGCGGCCGCGTGCCCGACGAGATAGACGAGCTTTTAAAGCTGCCCGGGGTCGGGCGCAAGTCGGCCAATCTGGTAGTCGGGGACGTTTACGGCAAGCCCGCCATAGTCTGCGACACGCACTGCATTCGCCTGACTCGCCGCTTCGGCCTCACCGACACCGACAAACCGGACAAGTGCGAAAAGCAGCTTCGCGCCGTAGTCGCGCCGGATAAGGGCAGCGACTTCTGCCACCGCCTCGTGCTGCACGGACGCGCGGTCTGCACGGCGCGCTCGCCCAAATGCGGAATATGCCTCCTGAACGGGCTCTGCCTTAAAAAAGGCGTGGACTGACAACAAGTCTTTCGGAGCGCCTCACTTGCGTGTGCTTTTCGTTTTATCGCCCCTCGCCCTCGCTGCAATGTCATTAAGTCGAGATATGACTCCGGCGCGGACTCGGTGAGAGCGTTTGTCCCGTCTTCGGCGGAAACAGCGGCAAAAAGCGTGCAAACGGGACGCTTTCCTACCTGTCTTTCACTTGACAGAGAGCCTGTATAAGCCTAGAATAAGCTTGCAAAACAAAACACAGGGGCGCCGCGAGGCTGAGATGGGCTCAAAAAGCCCTGTCCCTTGGAACCTGAACCGGATAATGCCGGCGTAGGAAGTGTGAAAATACGGATTTTTACCCTGGCCTGCCCTTATCCGAAACGATATGGGGCGGGCGTTTTGTTTTGACAAAACAAAAAAGAGGTCTGAAAAAATGGACGAAAGCAAAAGGGAGAGCAAGCGTAACGAGACGCTGCGCATCATAGTCGAGTGCGCCATGCTCGTGGCGCTGTCCTGTGTGCTCAGCATCTTCCCGAAATTCAAATTCCTGCCCTACGGCGGCTCCATAACGGTGTGCAGCATGCTGCCCGTTATCCTGATATCCTACCGGCGCGGCCTTAAATGGGGTCTGCTCTCCGGCCTGGTTTTCGCGCTCTTTCAAATGATGACGGGCTTCAGCTCGGCGGGCTTTTCCGCTTTTGCGATAGCTATGGTTGTGCTCTTTGACTACCTTATAGCGTTTACCCTGGTGGGCTTGGGCGGGCTTTTTCGCGGCAAGCTCGCCAAATCCTCCTCGGAGCTTGCGCTGGGCTCGCTGCTGGCCTTGGGGCTGCGCTATCTCTCTCACGTCGTCTCGGGCTACTTCGTCTGGGGCGAGTACGCCGAGTGGTTTTTCTCCGAGGCGGGCGAGTTCGGCGCGGGGGTGCTCGAGGGCTTTTCGGGAAACGCTCTGGCGCTGATATACAGCCTTATCTACAACGCGAGCTACATGCTGCCCGAGATGCTCATAACCGCCCTCGTCGCCGCGCTTATATCAAAATACGCGCTTTACAACCTCAAAACCGAAGCGGCCGATTGAGCTGCAAACTCGCATTAGGGACGCTCCCCGAAAAGGCCCCTTTGCGGCAAATACTTTTGAGCTCGAGCGGAAAAGAGCTCTTTAAACTACCATCCCTATGATTTCATCAGGGCCGCATAAGCTTTTTATGGCAGCTCCACCCGCCGAAGGCGGGTGGAGCTGCCATAACTAGGTTAAATATAGGAGCATACCCGCTTTTGACACACACCCATTTTCCACAGAAAATTGACTTTTACCGCCATAAAAACTATACTTGTTGCAAGTGCTTCGGCGGCCCATGAGTCCGGCCTCGGGGCGTGTAAATCCAAGTATCATTCGGAGGAAAGATGAAAAAGACATTAGCTATACTGCTGGCGCTCGCGCTCGCACTCGGCATTTTTGCGGGCTGCTCGAGCACAACCCAGCCTGAGTCCGAAACCGGCGGCGAAAGCTCCGGCGGCGCGGGCGTGCTGCGCGCCATGTGGACGGCGCAGAAGGGCACCGACACCATCTTCGAGTCCCCTGCGGTTGACAGGCAGTGCCTCTATCCGCACATGGTCTTCGACCGCCTCATCTCCTATGAGGCCGACGGCAGCGTGGGCTACCGCCTCGCCACCGACATGACGGTCTCCGAGGACGGCCTCACCTACACCTTCACCCTGCGCGACGACGCGCTCTGGCAGGACGGCGAGGCTTTCGACGCGGGCGACGTCGCTTTCACGCTCTGGGCCTACCTCGCCGACCCCTACGGCAGCTATAAGTCCGGCCTCAGCTACATTGAGGGCGCGAGCGAGGTAATGGAGAACGGCGCGGAGTCCTTAAGCGGCGTGAGCGCCGAGGACGGCGTGGTCACCATTACGCTCACGAGCCCCTACAGCCTCTTTGTCAGCGACATAGCCTTTACCTACATCCTGCCCGAGCACCTGCTCGGCGAGGTGGCGGCCGAAGAGCTCTCCACCAATGAGGACTACTGGAAGAAGCCCATCGGCCTCGGTCAGTATATGATAGACGAGGTCTCCTTCCCCGACTACTGCACCCTTGTGGCCTACGAGGGTTACTACGGCGCGCAGCCCGGCATAGCCGAGGTTCTGCTCACGAGCTACGCCACCGGCGGCAGCGACGCGGTGACGAACGCTCTCACGGCGGGCGAGCTGGATTTCGCCTACGGCAACGAGGTCAACGACATAACCGTAGCCGAGACGATAGCCTCCATGAATTCCGATATTGCCATACTTGAATCCACCAGCAATTACCAGAGGCAGTTCCTCTTCAACTTCGTTGAGTCCGCCGACGGCCAGCTCCATCCCGACCTCGCCATAAGAGAGGTCCGCCAGGCCATCAATATGCTTATAGACAAGCAGGCCATAGCCGAGCTCTTCGGCTCGAACGCCGCGGCGCTCACGACCCACCTCAACCCCGACAGCCCGATGTACGACAGCAGCCTGCCCGCCTTTGAGCGCGATGTTGAGGGCGCGAAAGCCCTGCTCGACGCCGCGGGCTTCGACTATAACCACGAGATACGCATAGCCTACTACTACACCAACCAGACCACGATAGACGCTATGGACCTCGTTGTCCAGAACCTGGCCGACGCGGGAATAACCGCCAGCGCCTCGCTGCTCTCGGGCGACTTGGGCACGCTTATCTATGTTGACCGCAACTACGACATGCTCTTCTGCGGCGAGGCGGCGGACGACCCCGCGCAGATGTACTTCTATCTGCTGGGCGTGGGCGGCTACTTTGACGACATAGTGGGCGACCTCGAGACCCGCCGCACGCTTTTCAACGACGTTATAGACCAATACTACGCCACCACCGACAGCGCCGAGCAGTACGAGCTGGCCTGCCTGCTCCAGAGCAACGGCTACGACTTCTGCGGCATTTCCCCCGTCGTGGCGATAAAGACTCTCCAGCTCTACAACGCGGCGAACCTCTCCGTTCCCGCCGGTGTATTCGAAGTAGACTGGCGCACCCGCGACTGGCGCTTCGAGGACTGGAGCCTCACCGCCTAAACCTCTGAAAACTAAAGCATCTGAAACCGCCGGGACGATTCGTTCCGGCGGTTTTTCAAAGCGTTTCTTTTATTCTTCTGTTTTGCGAGTGAGTTTTTGAATACGAATATTTCTTTGTGTAGTACAGAATAAATCTTCACACAATAGTTGCGCCTTTTTCATTATGTATTCTGCGTTTTGATAATTACCTGCGTCTATTTCTCTTATCGCGTCAGTTACAGCATTAAAAAGACGAAGGTACATTTTTTTTATAATCGGCCATAAGTACGCATTCTCCATTTTTAAGTCAAAGTTACGTTATTATAGCATCATTTTCGAACAGACGCAAATTTTTGGCTATAATTCAGTCATAATAATGCTGAGGTGACGAAGTGATGAGGGAGGATAAGCTGCTGCGCTACACCCTTCGCGTGGACAGGCTGCTTTTCAAGAAGTTTCGCTATATAGCCGAGAGCGAAGGCCGCTCGGCGAATAGGGAAATAGAGCAGTACCTGAAAAGGCGCGTAGCCGAATTTGAAAAAGAAAACGGCGAGATACCGCTTGAGGATACGCCTTAATCAAGCAAGGGCTGAAAGCCAATCCCCGCAATAATTATTAAAAGCCCCGCGCATCAAGAGATGCGCGGGGCTTTGCCGTGTATAGACCTAGCTCAAATAATAGACCATGCCCAGCTCCGCCAGGCTTACGAGCGCGAAGCCCGAGCATAAGAAAATGAGCCTCGTGTCGCGCCGCGCCTCATCTACTGCCGCGCGCGGTCCCGCCAGCTTGTTGAAGGCGCGGCCCAGCGCCGCGAGAACGCAGGGGATAAGCGGTATAAAGTAGCGCGCCTGAACGCCGAGTATGGAGGTGCCGCCCGGCGCGGACCAGGTGCAGTAAAAGCCCGTGACTATAACCGCGTATTGTAAAAGGGCGACGGCGGGAAAGAGCCAGCCTTCAGCTTTAGGAGCCTTGGCGCTCTCGTCTGAGCTAAGGGCGGCTGCGGCGACTATAAGCGCGGGTGTCAGCGCGCTCGTGAGCCCGCAGACGGCGTCCAGCCAGCCGAAGGCTCCGAACTGATCTATATAAAAGCGGTTCATCCAGCCGTCCACCATGAGCGTTACGGCGTAGCGCAGCGGGTTCTGCAAAACGTAGCCCACCTGCGCGCTCACGTCCGCGCCCGAAGGGTTGCCTACTGCCTCTATGCCGCTCGCGGCAAGGGAGGCGTAGCCCAGGCAGGCGAGGTAGAGCACCAGAGCCGAGGCCGCGAAAAGGCCCAGCGCGCCCGCGCGCTTTATTTTAAGCTTTTCAAAGGCCGGGGCGGGCAGCGCGAGCGCCAGCAGTGCCAGCGGCGCGTAGACGGGCTTTATGGCTATCATGGCGGCGAAGGCCGCGCAGCAGAGAACAAGGTCGCGCCGCGTGAAATCCTCCGCGAGCATATTGCCCAGAAAGACCAGCGCCGCCGCGAGGAACATTGAGTCGTAGGAGAGGGAAGCGCCCATATAAAGGGTGAGCGGCAGCAGCGCCGCTGCGATGATAGCTGAGCGCCAGCGCCTAGCGCGCGAGAGAGCGTAATAGGCGCAAACGGCTAAAAAGAAGGCGTTGGCGACTCTCCCCGCCCAAAGCGCGCCCAGCGCGCCCGCGCCGAAGAGCCTTGCGGCCGCCATAGCCAGCGCGGCGGGGATATAGGGGAAGACCAGCTGAATGGGCGTTGAGAAGCGCTCGCCCTCATAAGACTCGCAGCTCTCGGAAAAATACTCCGCAAAGCGCGCGGGAACAGTTGCCTCGCCGCGCTCGTG
>JAUNBN010000290.1 GCA_030527085.1 Oscillospiraceae bacterium | reverse complement strand
CGGTTTGTGCTCTATATCGCATATATCATGGTTTTTGCCTTGGGGACAGGCTTGCTTGTAAACGCAATTACATAGCGTTTCGTATATTTTGCTTGCCGGCCTTAGCTTTGCGCCGTACTCTAAATGGTCATAAATGTTCGCCCTTGTCCCAAAATCGGAAGGCCCCAATCCGTCCAGAATTTCTTTCAGCGAGCTTCCCTTTGAGAGCTGAATCTAAGCGCAGCTATGCCGCAGGGCGGCAAGTGCCCCGCCCTTGATTAGCCCTCCGCTTTTTTCCGCATTTTTTTCTTGAAAACTTATATCTCACGTGCTATAATAAGCCCACGCGTTCATATTAGACGGAGAATTAGCTCAGCTGGTTAGAGCGCTCGCCTCACACGCGAGAGGTCGGCGGTTCGAGTCCGCCATTCTCCACCAAGCCGCCACGAACAATACAAGGTTCGCGGCGGCTCTTTTCAAAAAAACGACATCTGTGTGCGTATGTATCGGGAGGCAGGCCTATGGAACTGAGGGATCTTTATGATATAGACCGAATCCCTCTGGGAAAAACGTCCCGGCGAGGCAAAAAGCCGGGCCGCGACGAATATTTCGCTGTGGTTCATCTATGTATATTCAATTCCCAGGGGCAGATGCTCATCCAGCAGCGCCAGTCCTTCAAAAAGGGCTGGGCCGGCTGTTGGGACCTCAGCGTCGGCGGAGGGGTTCTCGCCGGCGAGACCAGCCGCATGGCTGTCGCGCGGGAGCTCAGAGAGGAGCTGGGGCTCGACCTTGATTTTTCGGGCTGCCGGCCGAGACTGACGGTGAATTTTGACCATGGCTTCGACGATTTTTATATCATTGAGCGCGACATTGACCTTGGGCAGCTGCAGCTGCAGTACGAGGAGGTGCAGGCCGTGAAATGGGCAGACCGCGACGAGATAATGGCTCTGATCGGCCGCGGCGCCTTCATTCCTTTTCTAAGCGGCATGATCGACCTGCTTTTTCAGATCAGAAACAAACCCGACTGCCTTGATCTGTGATACCGCCAGCGGTTTCCTCAGTCTGTCAAAAAAGCGATGCTGAAGCTCTGCCTTCACGAAAAATGGGCAGTCAGCCTGTCAAAGATATCCGACAGGACTTCGTTGATAAACAGGAAAACGACGGCTTTGGCCGTCGTTTTCCTGTTTATTTACCGTCCTGCTCATTTTCTGACAGATGGGCGAAATAATTGCTCTGCAGGGTAGCCCAGGCATTGTCCAGACGCAGATGCACCTGCTCGTTCATGTGTTTGATATATTCAGTCGTTTCGCCCTCGTATTCCGACGAATAGTATATATCGCCGTCATACCAGTTGTAGTTTTTAAAAATAACGCATCCGCCGCCCTCGCCGAAAATATCGTCTCCTGCATAGTAGGCGTAGTTTACGTCCAGGCCGAACATATTGGCTATTGTAGGAGCTATATCCATGGTAGAGCTGGGCTTTGTGACGGTTACGGCCGGCGTTCCGGCGTTATATATGAAGAAGGGCGTCTTGCAGAGCATGTCCTGATTATCCGCGCCCTTGAGCTGCATGACAAATTCCGTGTCGGACATATATTTTGCGTAGTGGTCGCTGAAAAATATCAGAACCGTGTCCTCAATATGCCCGTCCTTTTCAAGCCTGTCCATCAGCTCTCCGATAAACTCGTCGGTCTCCATAGCGTGCGCTA
>JAUNBN010000289.1 GCA_030527085.1 Oscillospiraceae bacterium | reverse complement strand
GCTACGGCCTCTCGGAGCGCGCCATAAGCCTCTCGACCTGCGGTATAGTGCCGGGAATTTACGAGCTGGCCGCTCAAAAACGGCAGCTTACGCTCGCAGTCTCCCTGCATTCGGCGAGCGACGAGGGCCGCTCGCGGCTGATGCCGATAAATAAAAAATATCCTCTGGAGGAGCTGAAGGCGGCCTGCAAGTTCTATTTTGAGACGACGGGACGCCGCATAAGCCTCGAATACGCACTCATTGAGAACGCCAACGACGGCGCTGGAGACGCGCAGAGGCTGGCCTCTTTTGCAAGAGAGCTGAAGGCGCATATAAACCTCATACCCGTAAACCCCGTCGAGGAGGGCGGACTCAAGGGAAGTCGTCTCGCCGCCGCGCACTTCTGCGAGAGGCTGAAAGAACTCGGGGCCAACGCGACTGTAAGAAGGACTTTGGGAGACGATGTGAACGCCGCCTGCGGGCAGCTGAGGCGGCGAAGCAGGAAATAGAATGCAACAGTTTTTCACGAAAGGAACACCTTTCCTATGAGCTTGAAAATATCGGCATGCACCGATTCCGGCTGCAGGCACGACGAAAACGAGGATTTTTACCGCGCCGGCCGCCTTGCGGACGACACCCACTGGGTAGTCCTCTGCGACGGAATGGGCGGAGTGGCGGACGGGGGCCGGGCCAGCGCCATGGCCGTTCAGTTCCTGCAAAAGGAGATACTGGAAAAGTCGGACTCGCTCTCCTCGCCTGAGGAAGTGCGTGATTTTATGCTCGAGGCTGCGGCACGCGCCAACAGCTATATTTACGAACACTCAAAGCAGGGCGAGGCCTCCGCTATGGGTACCACGCTGGTAATGGCCATAGTTCGCGGGAATCTGGCGCAGATAGTCCATGCGGGAGACAGCCGCGCTTATCTAATAAGCAAGACGGCCGTAAAGAGGCTCACGCGCGACCACTCGATAGTTCAGGAGCTGCTCGACACGGGCAAGATAACGCTCGAGCAGGCCGTTAACCACCCGAACAAGAACATTATAACCAGCGCGCTGGGAGTGGACGCCGAGACGAAGATAGACTACGATGAGTGCCGCCTGGCAAAGGGCGAGGTGCTCATGCTCTGCTCGGACGGTCTTTCCAACATGGTATCGGACGAGGATATGGCTCAGATAATCAGAGAGAACGAGTTTTACGAGTCGTCCGAGAAGCTTATAAGGCGCGCCGTAGAGGCGGGAGGCTTCGACAATATTACGGCGGTTCTGCTGGGAGCTTAAAGGTATTCGGAGGAGAGAATGGAGAACTATATCGGCAAAAAGCTGGACGGGCGCTACGAGATACTGGAGATTATAGGCGTCGGCGGCATGGCCAACGTTTACAGGGCGAAGGATCACAAGGACAACCGCATAGTCGCCGTCAAGATTCTGCGCGAGGAGTTTCTCGACAACGAGGAGCTGGTGCGGCGCTTCAAGAACGAATCCAAGGCCATAGGCCTGCTTTCGCATCCCAATATCGTCAAGGTCTACGATGTAAACTTCTCCGATGCCGTGCAGTATATCGTCATGGAGTTCATAGACGGCATCACACTGAAGGAGTATATAGACCGCGTAAAGCCGCTCTCTTGGAAGGACACCGTCCACTTCACCGTGCAGATTCTGCGCGCGCTGCAGCACGCCCACGACCGCGGCATAGTCCACCGCGACATAAAGCCG
>JAUNBN010000288.1 GCA_030527085.1 Oscillospiraceae bacterium | reverse complement strand
GCTCCGTTTTTCTTTTGCAAAGAAAAACATCCGCCCGCTCCCTTGCTCCTCCTTTGCGCAAAAAGCCGTCGCTTGCGCTCCGCCTGCTCGGTTGCCTGTGCCCTTTGGATACAAGCGCCCTCGCAGCGGCTTCGCGTGGCTTTGGGCTTTTTGCGTTAGGCGCTCCGCGCGGTCAAGTAAAAAGACAAATGCAAAAGTCATGGGAGTTAAAGTCACCCGAGGCTCGGAGAGACAAAGGCCGGGCGGAGGCTGCGGCGGGAAGTTCTAAACTTTGCGGACGGGCAGTATACTGTACCATTCCCGATTTGAGGAGCGGATGTGAAAAATGGATAAGCTTCAGGCCCTCGAGCGCTCGCTTCCCGCGACGCTTTGCAGGGGAATAGATATGACCGGCGCCGATAGGGGACAGATAAGCGAGTTGCGGCTTCGCGCCGGCAGGCCCTACGCGATTATGATTGGGACAAGGCCCTGGTTCTTCAGCGAAAACTCGCTTATAAGCATTCCGAACGGCCGCTGCCTTTGCCCCTCGCTCGAGGAGCTTACGCTGACTCTGGCGCGCCTCAGCGAATACTCGCTGCATAAGCACCCCGCGGCGCTCTCGAAAGGCTATCTTACTGTAAAAGGCGGCCACAGGATAGGCGTATGCGCCGCGCGAAACGAGGAGGGTGCGGCAGACGCCTCGGCGATAAGCTCTCTGAGTATCAGGGTGGCCGGGGAGGTCGAGGGCTGCGCTGCGAAACTAATGGAGCGCACCCAAAGCGAGGGCCCCGCCTCGGTGCTGCTCGCGGGGCCGCCCCTGAGCGGAAAGACCACCCTGCTGCGAGACTTCGCCCGTCTGCTTTCGGACTCGCCTCTGCTTCATAAGGTCGTTGTGGCGGACGAGCGCGGCGAGCTCGCGGCGCTATACGGGGGAAAGAACCCTATGAAGCTCGGAACCTGCTGCGACGTGGTGGACGCGCTTGGCAAGGGCGAGGCGCTGGACTGCGCGCTCAGGGCGCTCTCGCCGGAGTTTATAGTGTTCGATGAGCTGGGCGGCGAGGAAGACCTTAAAACCCTTGCCCTCGCGGCCGGGCGAGGGATCAGAGTAATAGCTTCCGTTCACGCGCAAAGGCAGGGCGAGCGTCTGCCGCGCCTGCTGCGCCGCATAGCGAGCTTTGACGTTTTTGACTATATCGTATTTCTCAAAGACCGCGAGTTGGGAGTTATAGAGAGTCTCGAAAGGATGGAAAAGCTATGAAACCCCTGGGCGTAATTCTGACCCTTCTTGCAGCCTTTGCCCTTGGCTATTCAAAAAGGCGGGCCAAGCTCAAAAGGGAGGCGCTGCTCGGCGAAACGGCGGCCTTTGTTTATTTGTACCGCAGCAATATAGAGTTTGGGCAAAGCAGTGTGCTTAGTCTTCTTGAGAGCGCCGCCGCGAACGAGAGAACAGCCTCGCTCGGCTTTCTGGATGAGGCTCTTGAGAGAATTGAAGGCGGCGAGGCTCTCCCCGCGGCCCTGCGAGAGAGCTTTTTAAACTGGGGCGCACGGGACATAATTTCAAAAGCCATAGGCGGCGAAATCTGCGCCTTTCTCTCGCAGCTCGCCACCTCCGGCAGGGAGGACGAGCTGCGCCGCTGCGACCACCTGACTTCGCTGCTGGCTGAGGAGCTGCGCGAGGTGAGAATTGAAAACAATCAAAAGCGCGGCTTTTAC
>JAUNBN010000287.1 GCA_030527085.1 Oscillospiraceae bacterium | reverse complement strand
CAAGGCGGCGGGGCATGAGCTGCCCGAGGCGGGCGGCCTCTGGCGCGAGCTTGCCGAAAAGGGCTATGAGAGCGCGCTGGCTACGCTTGAAAAAGAGAGGGCGGGCCGATGAGCGAAAAGCCGAAGGTGAGCGCCTGCATAGTCCTCTACAAAAACTTCGAGCAGGCGCGCGAGGCGCTGGCCAGCATTTTTGAGAATACCAAGGGCTGCGAGCTTGAGATGTTCGTCGTTGACAACGCCTCGGGCGACGGCGGACTTGAAAAGCTCGCCGCCGAGTTTCCGCAAATACGCGCGATACAATTGGAGGACAACCGCGGCTTCGGCCACGGCCACAACGCCGTTCTGCCCCTGATTGACAGCGAGTTTCACGCCGTCATAAATCCCGACATAATTCTCTCCTCGGACGTTTTGAGCGAGATTGCAGGTTATCTGCAAGAGAACCCGGACATTGGACAGGTAACGCCCAAGATACTCTCGCCGGACGGCGAGGTGCAGGTTCTGGGCAAGCGCAACCCCAGCTTTCTGGCGCTGATGGGGCGCAATATCTTCAAAAAGGCGCTGAAGCCCGTCTGCGACCACTACGCCATGCTCGACGAGGACCTCTCGAAGCCCATAGACATACAGTTCGCGACTGGCTGCTTTTCTATGATTCGCAGCGATATATTTAAAAGGCTCGGCGGCTACGACGAGCGCTTCTTCCTCTATTTTGAGGACATGGACATAACGCGGCGGGTGAATCAAACAAGCCGCGCGGTCTATTACCCCTATTCGAGCGTCGTCCACGCCTGGGACCGCGCCTATTCCCACAAACCGAAGTACTTCGCCATAGTGGTGGCGAGCATGTTCAAGTATTTCGCGAAGTGGGGCTTTCAGCTGAAATAATTCAGGGCAAGGCGGAATACTCCCCGCGCGCCCTTTTAATATTGAGCGCCGCGGCGGGATGTGCTAGAATTAAAGACAAGCGAAGGCTGAAAATATGAGCGCCGAATTTATAAACCTCACCTCTGAAAACCTCGAAAACGAGCATTTGTGCTGTATAATCCGCAGTAAGAAGCCGCACGAGGGAGTCGAGGCGAAGCGGCGCTGGCTCGCCGGGCGCCTTAAAGAGGGCCATGTGTTCCGCAAGCTGGACGTTAAGGGCACGGTCTTTATAGAATACGCCCCGCTCGAGAGCGCCTGGGTACCAATAGAGGGCGAAAACTATTTTTATATTTACTGCCTTTGGGTTCTGGGCGAATACAAGGGCAAAGGCTTCGGCAGGCTGCTTATGGAATACTGCCTGGCCGACGCGCGCGAAAAGGGCAAATCCGGAGTCTGCATGCTGGGCGCGCAGAAGCAGAAGGCCTGGCTCTCCGACCAGAGCTTCGCGCGCCGCTTCGGCTTCGAAACGTCGGACACCGCCGGAGACTACGAGCTGCTGGCGCTCTCCTTTGACGGCACCCTCCCGCGTTTTGCGCCCACGGCGAAGAAGCAGGAGACAGCTTCAAAAGAACTCACGATTTACTTCAGCGGGCAGTGCCCCTATATCCGGCAGAGCGTCAAAGCCGCAAGGTCTTACTGCGAGGAAAGGGGAGTTCCCTTAAACTTGATCGAGGTGAACAGCCTCGAAAAGGCCAAGCGCCTGCCCTGCGCTTTCAACAACTTCGCGGTGTTTTACAAGGGCAGCTTCGAAACCGTAAACCTCCTTGACGC
>JAUNBN010000286.1 GCA_030527085.1 Oscillospiraceae bacterium | reverse complement strand
TCTGGCGCTGGACGCCGTCTGCCCTGAGCTGAACGACGAGGGGATAATTGAGCTAAAAAAGGCTCGCCATCCGCTTATCCCTAAAGGAAAGGTAGTACCTATTGACCTCGAGCTGGGCGGCGCTTTCAGGCAGCTCGTTATAACCGGGCCGAACACCGGCGGCAAGACCGTGACGCTCAAAACGGCGGGCCTGCTCACGCTCATGGCCGCGAGCGGCATACCCGTTCCGGCCAAGGAGGGCAGCCGCCTCGCCGTATTTGAAAGCGTGCTCGCGGACATAGGCGACGAGCAGAGCATAGAGCAGAGCCTCTCCACCTTCTCGGCGCATATGAGCAACATCGCAGAGATACTGCGAGAAGCGGGCGGGGGTTCTCTGGTTCTGCTCGACGAGCTGGGCGCGGGCACCGACCCCGCCGAGGGCGCGGCGCTGGCCGTAGCCATACTCGAGCGGCTTCGCTCGCTTGAAAGCCTTGTGCTCGCTACGACTCACTACGGCGAAATAAAGCTCTACGCCCTCGAGACAGAAGGCGTGCAGAACGCGAGCTGCGAGTTCGACGTAAAGACACTCAGGCCCACCTACCGTCTCAATATAGGAATACCGGGGCGCTCAAACGCCCTGCTCATAGCCGAGCGTCTGGGGCTCGACGAGGAGCTGCTCGAGAGCGCCAGACGCGGCATGAGCAGTCAGGACAGGCGCTTTGAGGACATGATGAGCGAGATAGAGGAGCTCAAGAGCGGTATATCCGAAAAGGAGCGCGAGATAGAGGGCCTGCGCGAGAGCGCCGCACTCGAGCTTGAGGATGCCAAAAAGAGGGGCCAAAAGCTGCTCGAGCAGGGTCAGAGAGAGCTCGAGGCCGCACGCCTCAAGGCAAAACAGCTCTCCGCGGACGTAGCTGCCGACGCCTACCGCCTGCTTGACGAGATAAAAAAACTGGACGCGAGCAAGGATAAGGACCGCGCCGCGGCCAAGGCGCGCGCAAAGGCCATAGCAACTCGCGACGCGCAGAAGCTGGGCGAGGTCGAGGGAGCAGAAGCAGATTTCCTTGCCGAAACGCTCGAGCCCATAGAGAGCGCCGCGGTAGGGGACAGGGTCTACATCGTCGCGCTCGCGCAGGCAGGGGTTGTCACCGCCGAGGCGGACAATAAGGGAGCTTATGAGGTCAAGGCGGGAAATATAAAAATCCGAGTTAAGCCGGAGGGGCTTCGCCGCGCCCCCGCAGCCGCCCAGCCGAAGCGGCAGGCAGCTGTAAGCTCGGGCGCGGCCAGGAGCGTGAGCGAGCAGCGCAGCGGCAGAAATGAAATAAACCTCATCGGCATGAACGTCGAGGAGGCCCTGCAGGAGACGGATAGGTTTATAGATATGGCGCTGCTCTCGCATTTGGGGCAGGTCTATATAATCCACGGCAAGGGCACCGGAACGCTTCGCGCCGCTATACACAAGCATTTAAAGGGGATAAAAAGAGTCGCCTCCTTCCGCCTCGGCACCTTCGGAGAGGGCGAGGCGGGAGTTACCGTAGTCGAGCTGAAATAGATTTCGGGGCAGCTTGGATTCGCTGTCGAGCGAGTGCCGGAGCGCAGATTCCACGAGAGGTAACAATCGCCCCTTGACCGGAGCATAGCCGCAAAAAGCCCAAAGCAAGCGGAGGGCGTTATGCCCGCGTTTACAAGGGCATAGCCTTAAGCGCAGCAACGGCTTTTT
>JAUNBN010000285.1:522-1711 GCA_030527085.1 Oscillospiraceae bacterium | reverse complement strand
ATAAACTTTTTGGGCGACGGCCTTCGGGACGTCTTCGACCCCGCGTAAAGGAGCCCGTATATGCCTAAGAAAAGGGACGTCGTTTTAAAAGTTGAAGACCTTGTCGTTCGCTACCGGGTGGGCCGCAGGCGCGTAAACGCCGTGAACGGCGTTTCCTTTGAGCTTGAGCGCGGCTCCATGCTCGGCATAGTAGGCGAGTCCGGCTGCGGCAAGAGCGCAACTGCCCACGCCATAGCCCGCCTGCTGCCCAAAAACGGCGCCATAGAGGGCGGCTATGTGGATTTTGACGAGCGCGAGGGCGAGCGGCTCTGTTTGAGTGAGCTGCCCGCGCGCTCCGAGGAGCTGCGGGAGCTGAGGGGCAAAAGCGTCTCGATGATATTTCAAGACCCGCTCTCCTCGCTCAATCCCGTCTACACCGTGGGCCGCCAGATAAGCGAGGCCCTGCTCGCGCACGAAAAAATGCCGCGCGAGAAGGCAAAGGAGCGCGTCGTTAAGCTTTTGGAGCGGCTGGGCATCCCCGAGCCGCTAAAGCGCTATAACGACTACCCCCACCAGTTTTCCGGCGGCATGAAGCAGCGCGTTATGATAGCCATAGCAATGATATGCGACCCGGCGGTGCTCATAGCGGACGAGCCGACCACGGCGCTGGACGTTACTATCCAAGCTCAGATAATAGACCTCATGCGCGAGCTGCAAAGGGAGCGGGGAACTTCTATTATTCTTATAACGCACAACATGGGCCTCGTGGCCGAGTGCTGCGACGAGGTCGCCGTTATGTATATGGGGCGAATAGTAGAAAAGGGGCCCATTGAGCGCATTTTCGGCAATCCCCTGCACCCCTACACCTCGGCGCTCTTGCGCTCCGTACCCGTGCTGGGCATGAAGCGCCGCGAGCTCGAGTCCATTCCCGGCGGCACGCCCGACGCCTCGGAAGCGATAGAGGGCTGCGCCTTCTGCGAGCGCTGCTCTAAGGCTTTCGGAGAGTGCGCCGGAGCGCTGCCCGCAGAAATTGAGGCAGAGCCGGGGCATTTTGTGTGCTGTCATCTTTATAGGGAGGAGGGAGCCTCCGAATGATAGACGAGCTTTTGGACGTTCAGAGCCTTATAAAGTACTACGACAGCGGCCGCGGCTGGAGTCTCGGGCGCGCCCAAGCCCGCCCCCGAAAAGCAAACCACCGCCATTACAAAAA
>JAUNBN010000285.1:0-512 GCA_030527085.1 Oscillospiraceae bacterium | reverse complement strand
CGCGGCTGGAGTTTCGGACGCGCCAAGGCGCGCCCCGTAAAGGCGCTCGACGGCGTTTCCTTCACCGTCGCGCGCGGCGAGACCTTCGGCGTTGTGGGCGAGTCGGGCTGCGGCAAGACGACGCTGGGCAAGTGCATAGTCAGGCTGCTCGAGCCCGACGAGGGCAAGATATTCTTTAAGGGCGAGGGGCTCGAGAGCGTCAACCTGCTCGCTCTCGATAAAAAGCGCGGCTTCGAGATGCGCCGCCGCATCCAGATGATATTTCAGGACCCCTATGGCTCCTTAAACCCGCGCCTCAACATTCTTAGCAGCTTCGACGAGCCGCTCAAGGTCCACGGCTTCGGAAACCGAGAGCGGCGGCGCGAGATAGTCGCCGAAATGCTTGAGAGAGTGAATTTGCAGCCGGACTATATGTACCGCTACCCGCACGAGTTCAGCGGCGGCCAGCGCCAGCGCATCTGCATAGCCCGCGCTCTCGCGCTCAAGCCCGAGCTCATAGTCTGCGACGAGCC
>JAUNBN010000035.1 GCA_030527085.1 Oscillospiraceae bacterium | reverse complement strand
ACTAGCAGCGATGATGATAGCGGCGCCATCACGGGAGACGCGGCGCTGAACATTAGTGGTGGAACGATTACCAACGCCTATCTCGGCGGCGGCTGGAGCGGTTCAGGTACTAGAGCCACTTCACCTATAACTGACCCCTGCGACAATATTATCATTAATTCTGTAGTTCCCGTAAGCTCCGCGCAGGTAGGTGGAGCCTACAACAACTTGGGCGCGAACAGCAACAAAATCGGCGAGGATACCACGCTCAACCTAGCCTCGGGAACGGTGCTTCAAATACCCGCCGGCGGCGAGTTCAAAAACGAGGGTACGATTAGTAACGCCGGAACGATAAATGTCGGAGACGGGACTGCCGCTGCTAAGCTTGATAACTACAATCTTATTTTCAACAACGGCACGATTGAAGTTAAGGAAAATGCTGAGCTTGTTAATAACACAGCAGTCGCTCCCGCCACAGCCAACGCTGTTCTGGTAAACAACGACGGAGCCGTTTTAAAAGGCGCCGGGAAGGTTAACGGCACTTCTCTTGCAAACGACACTTATAGTCTGGATCAGAAGGTATTTAACAGGTACTACCGCAATACCCAGGACATAGTGCTCACCTGCAACGCCGGGTTTGTCGCCGATATTGGGCTGGGCGTGTTTAACTCTAAGGGAACAACTTTTAATCCGGAAGAGAATAATCACTTTAAGATAGAGCCCGGAAGCACGAAGCTCACACTTTATAAAAGCTGGCTTGATAGTTTGAACGTAGAGTCCTATACTGTCTCTCTTATCTATCCCAATGGCGTCCAGGTTCAAGCTTTGGTAAATATCAACGCAAGGCCCGCCTCCACCACCAGCTCCGCGAGAGCCAACCCCGCTACGGGCGTAGCCTAAACATTTAAAACAAGCGCGACCACGAGGGCGGAATTCTTCCGCCCTCATTTTTAAGTCTCAAACCGCGAACGGGGAGCAGGCTAAAAGGGCTTTGGGGCTCACTTCCCCCGCGAGCAGCCGACCTTTATAAACTTTGAATTTTATGCCTTTTCGGGAAAACATGAGATGAAAATCAAGAAAAACAAAAAGACTGTCTCGAACAGCAAAAACAACAAGACCGGCAAGAATGCCTTTGACCTCAAAGCCATCTTTAAGAATAAAAAGAGCCGCCTTGCTGCGGCGCTGGGCCTTACGGCGCTGCTGGCAGCGCTGGCGCTCGCGCTGCTGCTGCCCGGGAGGGCGGCGGCCCCCGCTGAGGAGCTCGAGGCTCAGGCCCCCGCGCCTGTTTTGGAGCAGCCGGAGAAGCAGGAGGAGGAGAACTTCGCGCCCTTCGTTTCCGCCGAACTCAAGGCCACGCACGAGAAGAACGGCGAGGTCATAGGCTGGCTCACTCTCGAGGGCTGCGAGATTGACGAGGCCGTTGTTCAGGGGCCGGACAACGACAAATACCTGCGCCGCACCATAGAAAGCTCAGATTACGACGTTTGGGGCTGCTACTTCCTCGATTATATCAACATAATAGACCGGCAGGCTGTTTACGACCGCGTTACGATAATCTACGGGCACTCCCTCGAGGACTACTCAGAGAGCGAGCGCTTCAGCAAGCTCAAGCGCTATAAAGACTCCGCTTTTGCCGCCGAGAACCCCGAGATAAGCTTCGCCCTGCTCGAAAAGGAACTCAAGTGGGAGGTGTTTTCGGCCTGCGATATCCCCATAAGCATAGACTATATAGACCCCAATCCCGACGATGAAAAAATCAGGGCGACGCTCGACTACATGCTCGAAAACAGCGCCTATGATTTCGGTGCAGAGCCCGCCCTGACGGATAAAATCCTCGTGCTCTCCACCTGTACCTCCGATGAAAACATCCGCTTCATCGTCGCCGCAAGGCTCGAGACGGCGTAAGCGTGGAGCGTGGAAAATACTGCAAAGCTTTTGATATGACTACAGAAAAAGCCTCCCCGGCAACAAAAAGCAGGGGAGGCAGCGCAGTATTTTTCGCCCTAAGGCTCTTTGCGGGCAAGGCAGACGTTTATCTCCTGCGCCGCGAGCCGCAAATCCTCCTTTGGAAAGCAGAAGTGCGAGGAATGCTCCAAAACCAGCGCTTTAAATTCTCCGGCCTCTCTTTCTGCAAGCTCGAGCGACCCCAGGGATACTATCTCGTCTCCCTTCGAGTTTATGGCGATAAGCGGGCGCTTCAAGAGGCGCAGCCGCTTTTTTGCTGCGCGTATGAGCTTCAGCAGCTCGAGGCTGCCGGCGAGCAGTCTTGGCGCGCTTAGCGCGCTTATCCCGCTCACGCCGCAAAGCTCCCTTGCGGCCCTTAATTCGGCGTTTTCGTTTTCCTTGGGAGGCTTCAACAGCAGCAGGCGGTTTTGCACAGCGCGCGCCGTAAGCTTCAATCGAAGCGGCAGGCTTAAAGCTATAACTGCTTTGACTTTGTCCGGATGCTTTACAGCGGCGTTTATGAGCAAAAGCCCGCCCATGGAGTGCCCCGCAAGCACCAGACTTTCATAGCGCGCGCTAAGGCGGTTTACAGTCGCAGGCTTTGTATCGGACAAAATCCTCCAGCGCGGCCTCGTGGCCGGGCAGAGTGGCGTTATATATATCTGCTTCCTCGGCATCCAGCATGGGAATCAGAGCATCGAACTGGCGCGGGGAGCCCATAAAGCCGTGGATTAAAACGGTGGCCTGCCTTGCCTTCATGAGCTTAAGGCGCTTCACCGCTTCCCGTCTCGGAAGCGGCTTCTTCCTGCCCCGTGGACAGCGAGGCGCGCGCCTTGAGTCTCTGAGCGCGCCAGTAGAGCGCGAAGGCCGCCGCGCCGACAAAGCAGGGCAGGCTGAACACCGCGAACATCGTGCGGACGCTGTAAGCCTCGGCCACCGCGCCGAACATCGAGCTGCCTATTATCTGAGCGAGCGAGAGGCAGCAGGCCTCGTAGATTATAAGCGCGCTGGCGAGGTATTCACGGGGTATCTGCTCGGATATGTAGCGCACCGCGCCGGGTATGATTATCGCGTAGGAGAATGTCTGCGCGAGCGTCGCCAGCAGCGCCGCTGGCACGCTCTGGCACAGGGAAAAGAGCAGGGCCTTTATTCCCATTCCGAGCATGCCCAGCAGGTAGACGCGCGCGGTGCCCAGCCTGTTAGCTATTTTGGTGAAGTTGCGTATTACAAAAAATTCGGAAAAGGCCATTACAAAATAGCCTACGCCTATTATGCCGACGTTGCCGCCCAGCTCCGAAATAAAGCGCGAATAAAATGAGAGCATGGAGGAATTGCAAAGCGACATCAGGAAGCCGCAGAGCACGAGCGCCAGAAAGTTCCTGTTGCGCAGTATGACCCCCGCCGAGAGGCGCAGCGAGACCTTTTCCTCCGAGAAGCGCTCGGGGTTGGGGAGCCGGAAGACGGCGGTCAGCATTAAAACGAGGAAAAACCAGTAGAGGTATTTCATAAAGGAATAGCCCCAGAGGTTCAAAAGCTGGGAGAGGGAGACCGCCGCGAAGGCGTAGGCTATGGAGCCCACTGAGCGCAGGCGGCCGTAGTCGATATCCACGCCCTGCTTCTGCACCTTGCTTATCCAGGAGTCCATCAGGCTGAATAGGGTCTTGATGCTGCCCAGCGACACGGTGGAATAAATGAGTACCACGGCGCGGCTGCTGTAAAAGGCGAAGAAGGTGGGCATCATGAAAGCCGTTACACCTAGAATAACGGTGAAAATAGCGCGGTAATTGAGCGTCTTGTCGGCCAGAAAGCCCATCATCGGCTGCAGGATAAAGCAGGAAAGCCCCATCGCGCTGAGCATAACCCCGATGAAGGCGTCCCCATAGCCGAAGGAATGCATCATCTCCGAATAAAGCCCCTCTATCAAAAAGAAAACAGGGAAGAAGGAGGCCTGCAGAAGTGTGAAGCGGCGGGAAATCGCCGCGCTGAAGCTCAGGTCTTTAGTCATAAGCTGCTCCGATGTTCCTAGAGTTACCAGCCTATGATAGCTCAAAATCCGCCGTCTTACAAGCGTCAAAGCTTTTGCCGCGCTTTCCAAATAGGCATTGTATAAACAGCACAAACAAATTACATTTTTTAGTCCAAACTTACAATTGACAATGAATATAATCGTGTTATTCTGTGTATAGAGATGTACATACAAGTAATACAAAAGGAGATTATATTTATGAAATACATAGAAGCACTGAATCGAGCCAGACGGAAGGGCCGCGCTCTGGGGGCCTTCAACATCTTCAACGCGCAGAGCATTCGGGCGGCTGCCGAGGCGGCAAAGGAGGCAGAGACCGAGATTATAATACAGACCTCGGTGAAAACGGTAAAGTATTTCGGCATATGGCAGCTCGCGTCCCTCATGCGCGCGCTCTGCCGTGACTGCCCCTATGACGTCTTTCTGCATCTCGACCACTGCCGCGAGGTGGAGTTTGCCTGCAAGTGCGTGGACGCCGGCTGGGATTCCGTCATGCTCGACGGCTCCGCGCTGCCGCTGGAGCAGAACATCGAGATGTGCGCCGCCGTCTCGAGCTACGCGCACGAGCATGGTGTGGCGGTCGAGGGAGAGCTGGGACGCGTTATGGGCGTGGAGGAGGAGATAGAGGTCAGCGAGGAAGTGGGACGCACCTCCTTTGAGGACTGCTTTAGGTTCCTGGAGGAGTCCGGCATCGACAGCTTCGCCCCCGGAGTGGGAACGGCCCACGGCGTTTACAAGGGCGAACCGGAAATCGATTTCGAGCTTGTAGAGCAGCTCGCCGCCGCGAGCGACATTCCCATAGTAATACACGGCGGCACGGGGCTTTCAAAAGAGGTGTTCAGGAGGCTCATCTCGCTGGGAGCCTCAAAGATTAATGTCTCTACGGCTCTAAAGGGAGCCTATTACGAGGGAATAAAAGACTTTCTGAAGGCCGAGCCGGCGGCGAGCGAGCCGCTTGCGCTCGACACGGCGGCAAGCGAAGCCATAAAGCGCGCGGTGCTTGAGCACCTGCTGATATTCGGAGGGAAATAAGAATGTCCGAAAAAGCAAAATTCGCCTGCGATTTGCACTGCCACACCATCCGCTCCGACGGCTGCGACACGCCGCGGGAGCTTATAGACAGCGCGGCCGAGCGCGGCCTCAAGGTGCTGGCGATAACGGACCACGACGTGCGTCCGCCTAAAACGGTGGATACCGACGAAGGTGAGATGGACTTGCTCGAATACGGGCGGCTGCGCGGCATAACGGTGCTGAGGGGCTGCGAGGTCTCCTGCGAGACGCAGGTAGAGGATGTACATATAGTCCTGCTCGGCTGCGATTGGAGCGACGGCTTCTTCACAGAGCTGGAGGAACAGGTTCAGCGCTCAAAGATAGAAAGTTACCAGCGGCTGGTGGAGCTGATACGCGAGGACGGCTATCCGATAAGCTGGGAGGATATCCTTAATAACGACGGCAAGCCGATAGCGCCCGAGCTCACCCAAAAGAAGATGATATTCGAGCGTCTCGCCAAAATTGGATTCGCCGAGAGTTGGAGCGAGGCCAAGCTGAAATGCAAGGAGACGCCGCGCTATCAGGTGAAGCGGCCGAAGCCCGACCCGCTCGAGGTCATAGCCGAGGCGCACCGCTGCGGCGGCATAGCTATTCTCGCCCACCCCTACCTTATAAACGAGCCCGTCCAGCTCGAGGGGGAGACTCTCAGCCGCGCCGAATACATCGAGCGGCTAATCGAGGCGGGACTGGACGGCATAGAGGCCGAATACACCTACGACAAGACGAGCTATTCCGGCTCTTTAACGCGGGAGGAAATAGCCCGCGAGGTGAGAGCGCTTTATTCCGGCAGGCTGGCTATAATCTCCGGCGGCTCGGACTATCATGCCGACCACAAAAAGGGCGTTAAAAACGCGAGGGCGATAGGAGAGGCCGGCGTGAGCGAGGAGTATTTTTACTCAAATCCGCTGCTCGCGCGCCTTGCGCGGACGGACGAGGCACTGCCGCGCTGATTTCACTCGAATGCGCTGGGGAGTGAAGCGAAAGCTTCTAAGCTTAAGCAGCAAAAGAGCTTTTAAACTATGGCTGCCCCACGGGCTTTTCCCGGCGCCGCTAAGAAAAGACCGCACATTTCGCAAAAAGCGCTTCACCTGAGTGTGAAGCGCTTTTTGCAGTTTGAACAAGCCACCCCTATTGGGGGTGGTTTTGACTTAATGATTGATCAAAGGCGCGGGGAACACCTTGATTTAATGACTAGTGGGAATTCAACGGCAGGGGATACCGTAAAAAAGAGCGCAAACGCGAAGCTTTCGAATTTTTCAGCCTCCTGGGTTCATATCCTTTAGAGATGAGCCAAAGACGAAAAAAAGCAATCCGGCACTTCAGGCGCGGGGCCGACACGGCCCTGATAGCGCTTTTTATACTGCTGCCCATCGGGGGTATCTTTGCCCTGGGCGGGGACAAACTAGGCTCGGCGCTGGGGCGCAGCGTAGCGGTCTCGGCCTCGCTGGCCATGCCCGAGGCGGCGCTGGCCGCCTGCGAACGCTTAAGCTCGGAGCTCTACCCTGCCGAAAGCGAGCTCGCGAGCTCCGAGCACAGCGGCGAAGCCTTCGCGAGGGAGAGCGAGGGGGAGCAGGAGGAGAGCGTCCCTGAGCCGGAGGCTCCCGCCGAGCCCGCCTACGACCCCGAGGATGTGGCTGCGGCCGAGGCGCTTATACCTGAGGAGCGGCGCGGAGCAATAGAAACGACACAGTATCTGGCCAACCCCGAGGGCGAGATTTTCATTCGCTACGGCGCGGGCAGCATCAGGAACTCAACGGACTATTCAAACGCCGAGATGCTCGCGGCCGCGAGCGAACCCATAGCCTTTTCGGTAGAGCTCAGCTCAGCCGAACCGCAGGTGCTGATAGTTCATACCCACGGCACCGAGAGTTACGACCGCTTCGACGTGGGCTTTTACGACAGCGAATACCCCTCCCGCCTGACCGACCCCGAAAAAAATGTAGTCGCGGTGGGCGCGGTGCTCTGCGAGGAACTGAACGCGCTGGGTATAAACAGCGTTCAGGCCGCGGAGTTTCACGACTACCCCTCCTATAACGGCTCCTACGCGCGCAGCGAGGCGACTATAAGGAGCTATCTCGAGCGCTTCCCGAGCATAAAGGTCGTGCTCGACATACACCGCGACGGCATAGAGCGCGAGGACGGCACTCGCCTCAAGCCCACCTCGGTTATTGAGGGGGAGAAGACGGCGCAGATAATGATAGTCTGCGGCGCGGGGGACGGCATTGATGATGTGCCGAATTTCCGGCAGAATCTGGCCTTCGCCGCCCGCCTCAACGACAAGGCCGAGAGCCTCTATGGCGGCCTCACCCGCCCGCTCTACCTCGCCTACCGCCACTACAATCAGGACTTGACGCCCGGAACGCTGCTGGTCGAGATGGGCTCGCACTCCAATACCCTCGAGGAAGCCAAGCGTGCGGCAAAGCTGCTGGCCGCGGCGCTTTACGAGACCCTGAGCGCCGAGGGCGGGGAAGCGGCGGTATTAAATTGAACGCTCGAGATTCCTCTCGAACGGGAATTCACAGGCAGAAAAGTGAGCAGCTTATAAAACGCTGCATTCCCCCGCCAAAGGCCGGAACCGAAATGAAGCTTCCACTACAATGCGGCCATTCCCCGCGTCGGAACGCGCCCCTTTTCTTATTGCTTGGGCGCGAATACCGCGCATAAAGACGCTTCAGTCCAGTTTTCCGGCCTTGTAGAGTATGCGCGCCGCGGCTATGGCAATAGCCGCGCCCACGGGCACCAAAACGCCCACAGAGCCCGCAAGCGATGGCACCAGAATGAAGAGCGCTATCATGAAAACCATCGGCGCGAGCGCTATCTTCCAGTTTTTAGAAACGTAAACGACCGCCAGACCGCCGAAGAGGGCGGGGAGTATGTTATCGAAGGCGGGCTGGAGGGTGGGGGAGTTGAGGAAGGGCTCAATCTGTTTTAAGAGCAGCACCCCCAGCGCTATGACCGCCGTGCAGGTTATGGCCGAGACGGCTATGGCGATGGTCGAGATGACCTCGCCCTCCTCGCTGTTCGCCTGAACGTCCGCGTTCTCCATGGCGCTCAGCGCGCAGGGAACCTTAAGGTTCGTGAGGTTGCCGGTTATGAAGCCGAGGTAAGAGCCGCCGGTTCCGAGCATCGGGACATAGGTGACGACCTCTATGCAGCCCACAGTCCAGAAGATGGGCGCAACGCCTATAAAGCCCTGAATCACGCCGCCTATTTCGGGCCAGGCCTCGTATCTGATGCAGAGGGCTACGGGCACGAGAATAAGCACCGCCAGCACCGAAAGATCCCAGATAGCGCCCCAGAAGTGGACGCTGTCGCGATAGCTTCTCTCCTTCATCATGCCGCACCTCCCGCCGCGGCTGTTATAAAGCTTGTGAGCGGTATGGCCAGCGCCATGGCGCCCAGCATGCTTATCGGCAGCGCGTAATCGGTTATCCATTTTTTCTGCGTTATTTTATGTATGGCTCCGCAAAGCGCCATCAGCAGGGCGGAAATTATCATAACGAAAACCGGTATCCACCCCACTATGCCCTTGGTGACGTCCGCAAAGACCACGCCGAGAAAGGCCGAAATCATGCCGAGGAAGAGCCCCGCCATGAAGTATTCGTTCCATTTGAGGTCGCCTTTTCCTATTTTGGCTACGCCGCTCTCGATTTTTTTGCCTATCAGCGGCACGAGTATGGGCCCGGGAATAATGCCCAGGGTCATAACCCAGGCTATGGTCGTAAAGGCCTTGGGGTCGTCTATCAGCTGCGAGAGGTCGAGGCCGATGGCCGAGGCGGCCGAGGCGGCGGCGGTGGTTTCGTAGGTGAGCGCGCCTATAACCGAGAGCCGCAGCCAGGGAAAGGGGAAGCCCAGCGCCTTGGAGAGCGCTATGACTCCCAAAAGAATGGCCACCGAGGGGGCTATGGTAAAAACAGCGGAGGACAGCACGGTATTTTTAAGCGTTGCGCTGCTTATACCCAGCTGCCTTGCCCTTCTCATAGCCCTTGCGAGAAAGAAGACCGACTGCGCGATAACGATGACTATTACTACTGCCGTAAGGCCGTATAAAAAGCCGTCGTTGGGGTTGAAACTCATTATTCCTCACTCCTTTGTCTGTTTTGCTTTTGATTATACCAGCGAGCGCGCCGCAATTCAACAGTTTAATACAGTGAAGCAACGCTCGCGGCTGTTCTGGCAAGATGCGCGCTCGACAGGGTGTCTTCCCCCGCCTCCGGCGGGGGAAGACACCCTAACCAAATGACAGCCCCGGGTTCTGCCTGCAAAGAAAGCAGGAAGGGCGCACGACTCTTTCTGCAAGCAAAAACGGCGGGCATCAGCCCGCCGTTTAAAGTCAAACAAATGAAAAACTAGCCTTTTGTCGGTTTGTCGCTGTCTTTCCCCCCCCGAAGGCGGGGGAAAGACAGGAAAAAAGCACGCAAATGGGGTACTCACTTTTTGTCTCAGGCCTTTTCGCGGCCTGTGGGGATATCGTCGTCGGCAGCGAGGGCGCGCGCCTTTTTAACGCGGTGCAGCGTGGCGGCGGCGTAGATGCTCAGACCCAGTATGGTGACGACATAGGGTATGGCGTCAACGAGCTGGGCGGGCAGGTTTGTGCCCTTAACATAGTTGGCAATTGCCTGAGCGAAGCCGAATAGCAGGGAGGAGAGCATAACTCCCAGAGGCTCGCCGCGTCCCATCGCCTCGGCCGCCAGAGCTATAAAGCCGCGCCCGGCTATCATGCCCTTGC